>DASRMY010000089.1:0-6879 GCA_035647695.1 Treponemataceae bacterium
GCATATGTATATCCCTAAATCCACTTTTGCTTTCTTCTGCTGTATGTACTTCAAATAAAATATCTATTTTTTTATTAATAGCTTTTGCTCGTTTTTCAATTTCTTCAAGTAATTTTAGGCGGTCAACCGATTGTATACAACTAGCATATTCTACAATTTGTTTTACTTTGTTGGTTTGTAATTGTCCAATAAAATGCAATTGTACGTTAGGGTATTCGTTTAGTATCTGGGGAAATTTTTGCACGGCTTCTTGTACACGATTTTCGCCAAAAAACTCAGCACCACCTTTTATTGCTTCTATAATTTCATTTTCTGAATGAAACTTGCTCACTGTCATCAGTTTAATTTTTTCTGAGGAGCGGTTAGCTTTTTCTGCAAACGTGTCAATTTGTGAACGTATTTTTTTGTATTTTTCAGCAATTTTTTTCATGTACAAGCTCCTGTGTATTAGTGTTTTTTTCTGCATCTAGATTTTGCACATCTGTACTTATATCTGAAAGTGTAAGAAGTGTCGGAACAGAGAGGGTTTCAGCTCGCACACTTGGTTGAATTTTTGCTTTTTCAAGTACTTTAGTTGCAAGATCTGTGTTTGAATAAAATCGTGCAAGATTGTTTTTTATGGTTTTTCTACGTGAAACAAAGAGACTTTTTTGTAAAGCCATAAAATGGTTTGGGTGTGTGCAAGCAGGAAAGTTTTTGCGTTTAGTCATTACAATTGCACGAGAATCAACATTTGGGCGTGGCCAAAAAGATCCACCTGCTAAATCCATTAAGGAGTTTATTTCGTAAGCCCACTGGCATAGAATAGAAAAAGAAGAATAATCTTTTGTGCCTGGTTTTGCCTGCATACGTAACGCAACTTCTTTTTGCACAGTTACAATTAATTTTTCAAAGCGAACACCTTCGTTTATTGTGTTTCCAATAATTGTAGCTGCAATATTATATGGTAAATTACCAAAAAACACATCAGGAATACCATGTTTTTTTGCTTCGTTTTTCCAGGTTTTTAGAAAATCACCACTAATGAGTGATAGTTTTTCTGCAATTATTTGATCTGTAAAAATATCAGTAAGTGCGCGTATAAATCCTCTGTCTATTTCAAAAGCTGTTACTATTCCACCTTTGTTTACTAACTCATAGGTAAGGGCTCCTAAACCAGGGCCAACTTCCCATATCTTTGTGTTTTTTTCTATGTTTGTAGCATTAGCTAGTTTTTTTCGAGCAGATTCATTTATTAAAAAGTTTTGACCAAACTTTTTTTGCATGCTCATTTCTCGTTTATCAAGAAATGCTTTTAGCGCAGCTGGAGAATTATAATCCAGTATTTGAGCCATGTAAACTCCATATACAAATTTGGCAAGTGCTTTCTAAAAGCTAATTTTTGGAAATTGCGCAAAAAATAATACAAGATATTCTACAATACTATATAAAAATTGTACTGCATATCCCAGTGGTTGCATTAACACCGGCACCGCCATGGCTAATAGTATACAGCAAAGTCCAAAAACAAGGAAGACACTTGCAAGTGGTGAGATTATAACGGATGAGATAATACCAATTGGCATAATACTGCCAAAAAGACTAGCTGTTATAGGTGCGGTGCATAATTGAGCGCCTTGAGAAGCAGTAAGTCCCGATGAAATGCATGTGGGAAAAAAACGATTATTAATTGTTAAAAAGATTTTTTCGCCAATTATAATTCCGCCCAATGCCCCATAGCTTAAAATAAAAGCAGCAGAGAATGCGTCTTGTGGAAAAAATGAAACCTGTAATAAAAAAGAAAGGGCTAATACGGCAGAAAAGCGTGTGTTGATATAGCAAAGGGATGCTATCATGCCAATATATGTGCATAACAAGGCTCTAAAAAGTGATGGTGATATACCAGCAAACCATACAAAGAGTATAATTAAAAGCGGTGCTAAAAATGTAGAAAATTTTTTACCTCCAGTATGTGTTCCTATTTTTTTGGCCAGACCTGCAAACAATGAAAGGTGCATTCCTGATAAAGCTAAAATATGTGCAAGACCTGCATTTCTAAAAGCCTCAGAAAGTGTTTGGTTTGTATATTCTCTGGTCCCAGAAAGAAGTGCTAAAAGAAGTCCACCTGCATCTCCCCATAAAAAAAGTATTCGACGAAAGATTAACCTAGACTGGGCTCGTGTTTTGGCAAGCATAGATATCCATCCGCAATGTTCAATGTCTTTTGCGATAAAGACTGTTTTTGTGTAAGGGGATGAAAAAATTGATTTTTTTTGTATCTGTGTAGAATCGGGTTGTAGCCAGTTTGTATTAACTTTTAGCTTTGCCCCTTTTTCATAAATTTCAACATTTCTTGCAGCACCACGAGCGGTGTTTTTTGAATTGCTATATAATTTACCAGGAAATAAGCCTTCTACTTCTTTTGTGTTTACAAGAAGCAGAATAGTACCAGTTGATTTTGAAAAAACTCCTTTATCCCATTGGGGTGGAAAATGAGTACTTGTATAGGATGTTTTAAGTTCCATCGAATAATACCGTTGTGATGATGTTTTTACGGGATTTGAAACAATAACTCCTTCTATGTACGTGATGGATTTAGAAGGTAATAATGATAAAAAAGTAGTACGGTTAACGGGAGTACATAATCCAGAGTAGATTAACAATGCAATTGTTATAGCAGCTAGTTCAACTGGTATAAAAGAGAGAGAAAAATTTTTTTGTTTAAAAGGCATTTACCACTTAAGTTTAACCAAAGCGTCTCTGGCAGCACTAAGGATTGTTTCGGGATATTCCAAATATGTTGCATACAAAAGATTGTCAAATGCAACACGATTTCCAAGGTTGCCCAGAGTCTGTATAACAGCAAGCACTACCGGTTTGCTGAAGGTCCCGTTCGCTTCAAGCTGACTATTGCAAGTACCTAGATAGTTAGTTAAAACAATACTTGCATTTGTAGGTACTAAATCTGCAAATGCAGATAAAGATATAATAAATTGCTCCTCATTCATTATGTTGTGTTCAAATTCTTTTGTTGCTATATCAAAAAAATTTTCGACAGTTGATGCAGATCTGGTCCATGATAATGTTTGCAATGTTTTTACAGCAGTAAGCTGTAAATCTACAATAGCAGGTGTCGTATCAGCAACGTTTCCTGTTTGTAGTATTGCATTTCTAAGAGCATATTCTGCAATTTCTGCTTTAAAACCATCAGAATTTTTATCGTTTTGTAAAACACAGTCCAAAACCAATAGTTTTTCTCGTACAGGATTGTTTTTAAGTACTGTAACAACTTCTTCTTTATACTCCGGTGCTAAAGAATCAATACCTTCTTTAGCAAGGTTTTTTATTGTTGAGTCCTCGCTTTTTGAATATGTTTCAAAAAAAACAGGGAAAAAAACAGGGTTATTTGCTTTTTTAGCGATTTTTAGTGTGTTTTCTAAGTGTTTTGCAGTATAGGTTTTGTTTGTAAAAACAATAGTATTTAAGTATTCTAATATTTGCTGTGTTATAGCCTCAGATAAGGGCTTGTTTTTTGTGAGCGTTGTGAGAATAGTTAGTTTTAATTCGGGTGTTTTTGTTTCAGCGTACATTGTTTCAAGAATTGCAACATCTTCTTTTTTTTCGGGATTACAACGCCTTATAATTGCCGATGCTAACGTTAAAAATTCTTCATCATCTATAAAAAAAGGGTCTGCCGCTAAGACAAAACGGGCTGCATCTGTTATTAAAGATTCTTGTTCTTTGGAATCTTCAGGTATAGAATTTATCACATGTAATTTATCCGAGAAGTTACCCCTTAAAAAAGATTTTCTAGCTGAATTAAGACTCTCATTGTTTTGTGGACTTGCAGAGGGTGTGAAAAAAAACAAAACACAAAGAAAAAATAAAGTATTACATTGTTCTTTCATTTTTAACATAGGGCTCTTCCTCCATTTCATTTTTTATTTGATTAGCCTGTATTTCATTACTTTCTGTTTCTATTACAGCTGCTTCTATTTCTTCTATTTCTTCTGTTTCTTCTGTTTCTTCCGCAGTTTTTTGGTTTTTATCATCTACCGCTTCGTCATCTTTGCTAGCAAGCAGCATAGCGTCATAACTATCTTTTTCATTTTGCGGTAATAAATTATACACAAAGGTAAGAACTAGATTTTTAATTGTCGGGTCAATTTCCAAACATTCAAAGTGAATGCGAGACTGATTTATAGTTTTATTGTATTCTACACCTTTAATAATACCGTACATGACAACAACTTGTTCGTCAATAAGGTATTGCAGTTTTAGTTTTAAACCAGTTATACCTTTGCCACCAATTCTTATAAGTGCTCCGTTTTCTGAAACATCCTCAATAAAACACCGTAACCCTTGGGTGCTTTCTGGGGTAAGACGGTTCATTGTTTCTGATTTTTCTAAAAAAAGTTGACCATACATTGTTGTTTTTGCTCTCACCGAGCGACGTTTTTGTGTTCGTAATAAATTTTCTGTATGATCCAGATACAGCGCATTTTTGCTATTAAATTGAACAGTGTTTTTTACATAGGTATCAAATACATATCCAGCATCATTATGTCTATACAAGTAAACACTAATATTTTTTCCAACCCATTCATTGCCTGGAATAACAATTTGATTTTTTTTAACAGGCATGCTAATTATTAAATCCCTGCCAATTTTTAGAACTTTTGCTGAAAACACTCCGTGGTTTTCCAGCACAATTCTTAAACGTTGCCCTTTTTGCAATGATTTTGTCGTTTTCATGCCTGTTTTGTTTTTAGGGTCTAACTCGATTTTTGTTCGGTATTTATATAGCTTTTTAAGAAAATCCTGAGTTTTAGGTGTGTTTTCGGTTCCTGTTTGACGAGCGGTAGTAATAACGGTAGAAATGCATTCGTCTAGTGAATTTATTGACCAGTAGAGTGCTGTTGGTTCTTCATGATCTGATTTTTTTGCTAAATTCCATAAAAGATTAATTTCAAGAATTTTAAATCCAAAATCAAGGCCAATGAGATAGAATTTTATACGCGATGCATGAGTTGCTATCAAACGTAGAAAAATCAGTATAACAGCTATAACTATAAGTAGGGCTGGTACTATATTCACATGCGACCCCTTTTTATATATAATATCGCAAGTATGCAAAAAAAACATAAGTGCTTTTTAAAAATAAGTGAATATATTTTATTCTTTTTTATATTTGTAATCCATCCGCTTTTTATGGCAAAAAAAGTTGTTGTGCTATCTGTTTCTTTATATTCAATCATTTTGTACCTTTTGCTTTGTTTATTTCTTATATACTCCTCTTCCTGTGATTATCTTACTCCAGTTCCTTTAAAACGAATACCACTATTTTCATTGCAAATGCTTCCACACATTATTATAGCTTTTATTATTTTATTTGTTAATCAGGCTTTGTGGACGTTGCTTTCACATTATGCAATTGATTCTTACAATCAATCAAGCCACATTATTATAAATTTAAATAAAAATAACTTCTTACATGTTTTCTTTTTTGTTTTGCAAATTAGTGTTGCTGCATGTTTTGAAGAACTTTTGTTCAGACAGTTTTTTCCACACCGAACAAAATGGATTTTGAGGGAATGTGGTCCTTATCTAAAACCGAGACTTGCTAAAAATGATTTATTACCAATAAAGTGTGTTTCTGCGTTTAAATTTGTAACTGTTGAAATAGTACCTGTTTTTGCTTTTGCTTTAGGGCATCAATATCTAGGATTTGTAGGTTTTTTTAACGCGTTAGTAGCTGGCGCTGTTTTGCGTTTACTGTATAAAAAAACGCGTTCTATAGCACCCGGTTGCATAGTGCATGTTATGTATAACGTATTAATTATCGGGATTATGGGTTTTTAATAATAGGGAGCAAAAAAAAGAAACCTACCTGTATGTACTATTACATTCGCTTTTTTGCTCGTATCAAGGCAACGATTGCCTAAACTGTATATTCCACGATCCCATCTAAGCTTATCAAGGTTCCACATGAGATTTTTGCTTTGTATATGATGGTTGTTTTTTTTACCAGTATAAATAGGAAATATTGAAAACTCTGACTGCTGTTGTATATTGTATGTGTGTCCTTCTTTTAAAACTTGAATATATTGTTTTTTACACAACCAGTAATCAGGTGCTATAGATTTTTCAAATAATTTTATATTTGCAAAAAAATGATCGCTACGTCCTCCATCGCCACCGATAAGTATAATGTCATTCGATGTCTTTGTAGGCGATCTTTTTTTTATAGCTTCTTGCAATGCAATTTCTGTGTCTGTATATTCTTTATCTTTTGGCCACAGCTGAATGGTAGATGTTGGATATTTTTCTTGCAAAAAAAAAGTAATTTCTTCTTTCGGTTGTTTATATTTTTCTTCCAAACTATCAAAATCGCCACATATGATATCAGGCACAAAACCGCACTTTTCACAAAAAGAAAGACCGCTGTCTGCTACAATAATATGAGGTTTACATTGTTTATTATTTTTTATTAAAGAAGTGGATATAGAATTTTTTATTGTATGTATAAATTGTTTCGTATTAGGTATAGAAGGGTGCTCTCCACCAGTAAACACGAGTACCATTGTAACTCCACATTTTTTTAAAAACAGTTTGAAACTGCTTCCCAACTCCTGTATACTACCACATTATGAACAGAATAAAAATACCGCACACTCTAAAAAAAATGAATCAGGTTTTTGTTAATGCTGGTTATGAGGCATGGCTTGTTGGAGGTGCAGTGCGTGATCTTGTTCGGGGAAAAACAGCTTCTGATTATGATATTGCTACTAATGCGCAGCCACAAGATGTTATACGGCTTTTTACTAAGGTTATTCCAACTGGCATTGAGCATGGTACTGTTACTGTAATTTTTATGGGCTTACATATTGAAGTTACTAC
>DASRMY010000090.1:0-2094 GCA_035647695.1 Treponemataceae bacterium
TCCGGCGCAAATCCAGTTCGACGGTTTACAGGTCTTTTCATTTGACTTGCATAAAACCAATCGTCAGGGTTTTCAGCGGCAAGGGTTTCTATGTTTTTTCTTTGTTGTTCGTACACTTCGTTATCAAATACTTTATTCATACTATTCCTCCTTTGCTGGCTGTTTGCCATACGCCTTTTCAGGCTGTTATTCGCTTGTTTTATGATTGTTTTATCTTAGGGCTATGTAACCCTATCTTTTTGGTTGTTTTGTCGTTCTTGGGCGTTGTACGCTCTTATGCTCACCTCTACTCTCGGCTTTCCGTCAATCGCATATACTTTTCGGCATCGCTGGTCTATTATTTGGCTGTCGTCGATATATGCAATGCCATTTAACGCATCGTATATTGCTTTTTCGATATTGTCGGCATCTGGTTTTACTGTCGGCAATAATTCGCCTTGTAAAATCGCTTGCCGTTGTTTTTTGGTATAACTTTTCGGTATTGGATAATATGCCGTTATTTCGGCAATTACTGGCTCGGTTATGGGGTTGCCTTTGTATTTCATACGACAATTTAATTGTACCCACTTTTCATATTCTCGATTTCTCGGCGGATTATATACTCTACCATTTGAAAACCTCGGTCGTTGTTTTCCGTATGGCTTCCCCAACACTACAAATTTTATCATCTGCGGTATGCCGTTTCTAAATCATCAATGCTTTTTGGCAACCCTGATTTTTGATAATACCGTTCTTCTATGTATAGTTTTTCAACGGCTGGCAATTTTAATATTCGTTCCATTGCTTTGGCTCTGCCTTTTTGCAATGCATCAGCGGTTTTGTAAAAACTGCATTCATCTGGGCAATCCCACTCGTGCAAAATGGAACACCTGCCGTTTCTTTTGAAAGTGCATACTTCAATCATTTTTTACTCCTTTGTAATTTCCGTTTTCGTCAGGTTTGTTTTCGCCAACAATGTCAACAACATATTCTGTTATCTCATCTATTTCTGCTTTAATTTGTGATAATATTTCTAAACATCGTTTTGCTTCGTGATGTATAATCACTGGTGGCGATTGCAACTTCAATAACCTTTCTAATCTCATCAGCCATTTTATTACCGTGCCTATATATTCCAATTCTGAACACAATGAATAAATTGCATAACTGATTTTTTCTACATCAGTGCTGGGATAATCTTCATCATATAAATCATCGATGTCATCATAATTTTCATCTGGTTCGGAGTCGCTGTGGTTGTTATTAAATATTTCTTTTAACAGCCTTAATGTTTCATCATTGATTATTTTTTCATTGTTTTCCTGTTTCATCTCATTTGCTCCTTTTTCTTTGTCTTGTGATGTTTTGTTATGTTTTGTTTGCATTTATTTCAATCCTTTCTGTTTAACGCTGCTTGAAAAAAATCGTCTGCGTCATATGTATTATTTTCAAAGCCTGCGTTTGTTGCTTTTGGGAGTTCATCCTCCCATCGCTCTTGATTTAGCCAAGTCGCTGGGTTCGGGATAAATTGCCCCTTGTCTTTCTCCCATTGTTCCGATTTCTTTTGCTGTTTTATTGCAGCAACAATTTCATCAGTCAATTTTTGAGAGGGTTTGAGCTTTTTCCATATATCCCTGCAATAGCCCTTGCCGACTTTTTTAGGATATGCTTTCCAAAACTCCTCAAAGCGTTTGTCAAAAACGCTGGTCTTGTCTTTATCTATCTCTTTCTCTATCTCTTTCTCTATCTCTATCTCTGTCGTACATTTGTACGGAACTTCTTGTACATTTGTACAATCACCTTTTAGTTGTCTTTTTTCTTGGTCAATTCTTGTTCTATATTCTCTTATTCTGTCGGCTTCTGTACTACTTCGTCCGACAAAGTTTTGAATATCAGAAACAAAAATCGCACCGCTGTCTAATATTTCTATCAGTTCCAATTTAACAAAAATATCTATTGCTTTTTCAACGACACCTACGGAATGCCTTAATATTTTAGCTAACATTTCGGGGGTGTAAGGTATTCTGTCATTGTAAGATAATTTACCTACCCCTTTTAAACTTTTTAAATATAATTTTAATAATATGTTGGAATATAAATATCCATCTTCCATAC
>DASRMY010000091.1:0-5626 GCA_035647695.1 Treponemataceae bacterium
CATCGGGTGTTTGTATTAATAAAAAATTAGGGTTTTTTCGATCTTCTAGTTCTTTTTTTTCTTTTTTATTAGCAACAATCGCAATAACACCACCATAGTGTAGCCAAAGGTCTCTATCAATCTCATTCATTATACGTTCACCGTCTATCTTGTTTGAACGAAAATCTATAACCTTTATTTCTGGTAGTTCATAGTCAATATAGCTAATTACTTCTTCTGTATCTGAAGGAAAATCGGCATCAAAATAAGCCGAATACAGCGCAATTGTTTTTTTTGCGATAGCAATAATCTTAGGGTCAGTTGAAGCGATAACAATTTTTTTCATGTTTTATCTCCATATATTTCTTTATACTATAACACAAAATGTACGATAAACCACCTTTACTTTTAGATAAATAATTGATAAATTAACACATATGGTTCTTCTTTGAGCCTATTATTCCTTATGGAGGATAGTGATGATTAAAACAGTTAAAGATATTGATCTAAAGGGTAAACGCATTATTATGCGAGTTGATTTTAACGTTCCAATGAAAGACGGTGTAGTTCAAGATGACACTCGAATTCAAAAAGCATTACCAACAATTACATATATTATTGAGCAAAACCCACGCTCTCTGGTTCTTATGAGTCATCTTGGGGATCCTGTAAAAGACGTAAAAAAAGCTAAAGCAAAAGCAGACGATGCAGGAAAACCATTTGATGAAGAAGCTTTTATTAATGGCAAAAACAGAATGAAGCCTGTATCAGAGTACCTTGCACAACTTTTAAATAAAAAAGTTGTCTTTGCAGATTCAGTTTTAGGATGCAAAGATGCGATAGATGCGCTTGCTGAAGGTGGTATTATGATGCTAGAAAATACTCGTTTTGAAAATGGGGAGAAAAGCAGCGACGAAGCAGAAATGGCAGCAATGGCCAAAGAGCTTGCTACGTATGGGGATGTCTTTGTAAATGATGCATTTGGGACAGCACATCGCGCACATGCTTCAACCGTAGCTATTGCCAAATATATGGACGTAAAAGTTGGAGGGTTTTTAATGGAAAAAGAGGTTACATACCTTGATCCTATGGTGTCTAATCCTCCCAAACCACAAGTAGCAATTATTGGTGGTGCAAAAGTTTCGTCAAAAATAGCAGTATTAGAAAGTTTGCTTAAAAATGCTTCTGCATTAATTATAGGTGGAGGCATGGCATACACATTCTTAAAAGCACAAGGGCATACAATAGGAAAATCACTTGTAGAAGATGATTTTATTGAGACTGCAAAACAATTACTTACAGCAGCAGCTGCAAAAGGTGTAAAAATAATACTTCCTATTGACCACATTGGTGCTGAGGATTTTTCTCCAAACGCAAAGGCTGTTGCAATTGATGCAACAGATATTCCTGCTAACTTAATGGCAATGGATGTTGGACCAAAAACACTCCAAATATATACAGAAACAATAGGGACTGCAAAATCTATTGTATGGAATGGTCCTGTAGGAGTGTTTGAATTTGAAGCCTTTGCAAAAGGAACGTCTTCGGTTGCACATATGGTTGCAGATGCAACAACAAATGGTGCTATTTCTGTTGTAGGTGGTGGCGATTCAGTAGCTGCAGTTAATACGTTTAATTTAGCTGACAAAATGAGCCATGTATCTACCGGTGGTGGCGCATCACTTGAATATCTAGAGGGTAAAACTCTTCCTGGTATTGCTGTTTTACAAAAAAAATAAGCTACAGTACCACCTATTGGCGCATTGTAGTAATTTTTAGATAGAAATCTAAGCCTGCCCGGACTCGATTTAAAAAATCTTGATCTGGCTGGGCTTTTTTATACCCGTCTGGAAAATGCAAATATACATAGGAACAGTCGTTAATAAGTCTCAGAAGTTCTTTTTTTGTATCTGTTGCCAGTGGTGTTTTAAACTCATTAGTTAGTATTTTTTTTATTTTAAGCAAACGCTCTTGTTCAGTTTTATAAAAGGTTTGCAGCATTATAGTATCTGCATATGCATCTGGGTTTATATGAAGTTTTTTTGACCGAATCGGTACTTTGTTTTTTTGTGTATATGTGCGTATATCTACAATAGTCTTTTTTTTAAGTCCTAAAGGATAACCACTATCTTCTAACGTATATATGTATGGAATGTGAGCAAAGCGTTCTGCAAACAAACGTCCGTACCCACTCAGTGTTTTGTCTGTATAAAAGGTATTATGGAGTAATTGGGCGCTTTCTTTATACGCGGCAACTGGTGATCCGTGCGGTTGTAGCCGAGTATGTGAGTGTATAGTTTGGTTATATGCTGGAGTAGACTTGCAATGTGTACTTCCAGCAGGGTACGAAAAATCAAGACCGCTAATGTATATAGGAACTGAAGGAGCTTTTAAATAAAGGGCAATTTCTACAGCAACAAGTCCTACCGAGCCGAGGGGAGGGATAATCGGTTGTACACGTTTTGTGTGTTCAACTCGTTGCATAAACGATTCTTTGCAATATTTAGACATAAAAAAGGAGACAATGCTTTGTGAAGATTTTGAAAAATTACGAGCGACTGCGTTTCTAGAACTAATATCACATATATAATGAATATATGAAGGGTTACCCTTCATAGCTGCATGTGTAGACAATTTGTCTAGTAAATAGTGCTTTCCAATATACGATTGTTCAATAGCAAGCTGAGCTTCCATAGATATAACCGCATCTGGAACAATGTCTCGTTGTAAAAGCGGTATTAGGGTAACATCTACGGCAATAATAAATACGTTTTTTCTTTGCAATGCGCCAGAAGTATTAGTTACAAAATCTGTCTGTAAACATGTAAGGGTATTGTCAAGACTACATCCTGCAGCGCATATAATAATGGGTTTGGTAATTTCGTTTTGTGATAATAAAACACTTTTACCTAATAGGGCAACATTCTTAAACATATTGGTTGTAAAAAGCTTGCCTAAGTGGCTAAGAGTTATACGGTTTTTCCAAAAACCAGCAATGAGATCATCAGTATAAAGATGTGCTTGTGCATAAAAAGGCGTGTTTGATTGAACCGCAGCAGAAGCATCTATGCGCAAAGCTCTACGGAGCATTCCTTTGGCAGGGAATACACCATTTTCTTGTGCATAATGTATAAAAATAGAAACATCTTTGGGACTTTGTGCATAAATATATTCAAGAGGTGTTTGAGAAGGTATAGAAAAAAAGGCAGCTTTTGATGTGCTAAAGTCAAACAAGGTTTTATCATGTTCAACAGCAAGAATACAGCACGATTTTTGAATATCAGGTGTACATTCCTTTAATTTTTTTAAAAGTATTTGTAGAGGAAAATCAAGAATAGGCGAAAAAACCAAAAACAAGGTTCCAGCCCTAATTTCAAGCTGTTCGACAATCTGGTTAATTGCACGCTCAGGAGAGTATTTTGAAAACAAATATCTGTTTTTGTATAAAACAGAAAAACCCTGACCGGCAGGTACCAGACAGGGTTCTATTTTAATCAAATCCACTAAAAAACATCCTTTTAGTTCATAAAATGATTAACATAAACATCAAACAAATTATTTTCGAGTTTATCATGTGACAGTACATATTTTGAAAGAGAGTTTTGATCCAATTGTGATGTATGGTAAGAATACATATGAGAAAGTTGTTCTGCACCTGATTCATCACGTGTTTTTTCAGTAAGTTGTAAAAGAACAACATACGAGCCCAATATTATAGGATCAGAAACCTCATCATTTTCTAAAGAAAAAGCTTTTTGAAGAAAGTTTTCGTTCGATTCTGCATCACGTAGTTCTGGTAGTTCATTGTTCGGAACAGAAGCAATTAATTGATTGTTTGCATAGTTTATTGGAAAAGCAGGAATATGTGCTACTTTTGCATTATATTGTTCAGCAGTACGCTCAAATCTACTAGTAAGAGCAGCTGCGGCAAACTCTTTTGCTTTATTCACAAAATAATCTTCTATCTCACCACGCTCATACGAAGTCATATAAGTGTATATGTCATTTATAACAACAGAATTTGTGATATCTGCCTCAAACGGAGTCCCCTTGCCCATAAAAACAGAATACCCTTGCGACGTTTTTATTACAGAAGATACAGAACCTTCTTCTAGGTTTTTTAATGCTTCAATATCATTAGCAGCTGTTTTTGAAGTAACAAGTGTATCTAGCTGGTATGCGTAGTTATCAGAAAGTATACCATTGTCATCACTGAATGCTTTTGATGAATAGGAAGAAACAGCTGTCGCAAAATCAAGAGAATCTTTAGTTAACTGAGTGTAAATACTGTCTGCGTCTTCTTTTGATTGTAGTGTAACAATTGACAAGTTGTATTTTTTAAACATATCCGCATTATTTTTTCCATATTTGATAATTTCTTCTTCTGGATAGTCGGCAGTATTAAAACTTGCCATTTTAAATGAGCGTTGATCGGAGTTCATACCAACAATAAAGTCAGTTTCTGCCTGGGTTGTCTTTAGTCCATATTCACTTTGCTCAGGATCATACACATTAGAGCCAAAAAGATCAGTTATGTAACGCTGATACATTAGTTCATCTTCTAATAATTTGCGTAATTCTATTTTTTTACTATCAGGAGTGTCTCGAAAAATTTTGGCAGAATAATTACCGTTAGAATCATAAAAATATGGTAGCATAGCACGGTTAATTTCAGAGTCTGGAATAAGATATTTAGCTTCTTTTAAGCGTTCTTTTGCTTCATAATATACAACTGTTGAATTAAAAGCTTGGTTAAAAATAGTAAAGTAAGTTGACGAGTCAATTTGATTCCCTTGATCTTGATACTGTCTTCCTATGTTTGAAACAGTATTTGCAAAGTGACTGTTTTGCTTGTATTCTATTTTATTCCCTTTATAAATACCCAATGGAGGAAGCTCTTCGCCTTGCATACTTCCTCCCAATGAAGGAGCAAAAATAAAAGCTATAGCAGCCATAACAAATATTATAATGCCACCAACGGTCATAAAAACTTTATTATTTTTGCCTGGTTTTTTTTTCTTTTCTTTCTTAAATTGTATAACATTCTTTTTTTCATCTTTCATAGTGAAACATCCTTAATGAGCATTGTTTTAAAGCAAGTACAATGATTTTATCATTAAGGCTATAGCCTGTCAATCTTGGTCTGATGAGATTTAGAAGAAATATGTAAAAAAGAGGTTTAAGATAAAGTACTATTTAAAAGATGGGATGAACGAAAGTCGCTCTGGCGTGTTTGCCTAATAATTTCTTTTTCACTCCATATGTACTTGTAATTCTGTTTCAATCCACGCGCCCGCGAAGGGCGCGACCGCAAATCGTTTTATATTCGCCTCAAAGTCTCTAGTTTCAATCCACGCGCCCGCGAAGGGCGCGACAAGCTTTGCGGACAAAGAGGCAAGTAGACAAGTTGTTTCAATCCACGCGCCCGCGAAGGGCGCGACTCGTGGTAAGTGCCGAATCAAAAATAGCGAGACATGTTTCAATCCACGCGCCCGCGAAGGGCGCGACATAGGGGTACTTCGCTTGACCCGTTTTATATCCTGTTTCAATCCACGCGCCCGCGAAGGGCGCGACCGCAAATCGTTTTATATTCGCCTCAAAGTCTCTAGTTTCAATCCACGCGCCCGCGAAGGGCGCGACAAGCTTT
>DASRMY010000092.1:0-2549 GCA_035647695.1 Treponemataceae bacterium
TTGTTACGGCGGTTGCACTCATAGTGCAATTCACAAAATCACTCTTAAAAAAGAAACTTGATGATGTGTACGTGAGGGTGTATGCCCTTGTAATATCGCTCTTGCTGACGTTCATATTTGCAGGGACAGGTTACAGTATAGATGGGGTGGTGCTCACGGTGATTAACGCAATTATAGTCGCTGTAGCGGCCATGGGCGGATATGAAATCATAACAGACCCGAAAGCGGAGAAAAATAAATAGATGATTAGTTAGAGGCAGGGCTTAGGTCCTGTCTTTTTTTATTTCGTCAAAATTCGTGCCATTTTCCGTGCCATTCGTGCCAATTTCAGCAAAATATATTAGATTATATCAAAAGCACAAAAAAACAAATGGCTAATTTGCAAGGATATCAGCCATTGTCATAACATAAAAAAATATTATCATAAATCTTCAAAACTAGAGAAGATCGTAGAGCGGTCATAACGGCCGCTTTTTTCTAAAATCCTATTGATATTGAAATAACTTTGGTGTATACTAAACCTTGTGAGGTCGTTAGAAATCCTAAACGAAACTAACACACAACTAACAAAACATGCCTCAAACCCGCATTATAGCGCATCGGTCGGATAACTACGAATCAGAAGGTCGGGGGTTCGAATCCCTCCGGGCGCGCCATAGCAAACACGCTAGGACATTGGTTCCTAGCTTTTTTCATGCCCAAAATTATTACCGCTAAAACCCTGTGAAAACACGTAAAAACACACGCGAAACTAACACACAACTAACAAATATTTTAAAAAAATTATATCGTTTCTATAGCTTTTTTTAGTTCGGCTATCTCCGGATGGGTATAAATATTTGCTGTGGTCGCATAGTCTGCATGGCCGATGAGTTTTTGGATATACACCTTGTCAACTCCTGCTTTATTCAAAAGACTGCCAAACGTATGCCTGGCTTTATGAGGATTTAGCTTTCGCACCCCTGCCTTTTCCAGTGCAGGGTAGTAAAGACTTTTTCTATAGTAGTCCGGCCTAATTTTGGCCTTATTACGTGTTATCAGATACTCCCCATCATTATCATACCACCGCTTAATAAAAGGTTGTATTTTGGGGTGTATTGGAATTATACGGTCCTTCCCTGCATCGGTCTTGATACCACCGGTGATCATCATATTTTTAATATCGACGTTAAACTTTGTAAGCGTCAGCAATTCAGATATTCTCATTCCTGTGTAAATGAAAATTAGGATTGTGTCTATCCATTCAATTTCAGCCACCCTGTTCTCCAAGGTCCTTATTTCAATGTCAGTGAATATGTCCTGATTTTTTTCAGGCTCAGGTGGCAATTTTACAAATTCAGCATAGTTCTTGTCTACAATGTCATCTGCCATTGCGTGTTTTAACAAAAGGCCGGCCAAAACTTTTACTTTGTGGCAAGACGAATATCCCAGCCCCTTCTCGTCGACCATTTTATTGATTATAGTTTGAATGTGTGATTTTTTTATATCTTTAATCCTACCATCTTTTAATTCGGATAAATGATTCCACGCAACGGCATAGGTGTCTTTAGTCTTTTTGTTTACTTTTTTCTTAGGCTTTTCGCTTTCTGTTTCATACCTGCTCTTAAACCATTCCTCATAGATCTCACCTAGAGTCACATCTCCTCGTTCGCCAATAGGGTTTTTGTTATATGCCGCAAGGGCTTCAAGAGCCTTGGCCCTGGTCTCAAAATATCCGATCGTATAATATAATTGTTTCCCGTTTTCGTCCCAGCCTGTTGTTTTTCTGGCAATCCATGGACGACGACGTTTGCCGGAGAGTTTATATACACTACCATAACCATTTGGCAATTTCATTTTATCACCTCCTAATATTGCTTTATAGCCATCTTTACTTTTCCGATTATTTCAACCTGTTGTTTTTCTAAGTTAATCATTTGTGGGGTATGTATATGATTGCTACTCATAGGAATAAGAGTAATCATATTATCATTTTTAACAATCTTTTTAACAGTTGCTTCATGGGCATTTACTAAAACTACTCCTATTTCTCCATTTTCAACACAAGGTGTTTTTTCTATTAGCAATAAACTACCTTCTTTAAATTCAAGATTCATAGAATCTCCCTTTACCTTTAGAAAGAAATAATTTTTATCACTACTAAGTATAGAACTGTCCGTTGGGAAATACCCTTCTACTTTTTCTATTGCTAGTATCGGCTCCCCTGCTCTAATGGTACCTATAATGGGTAGCATTGTTATATCACCTAAAACTGCTTTTAGTAATTCAGTTTTGTTGTATTCTCCTCGCGTCTCTTTCTTCATCATGTCTACGTCTTTTCCCATAAGCCAAGCTGGATCAACATTTAGAGCATCGGCTAATTTATAAGTGTTTTTTTGTTTTGGCACAAAGGCACCAGATAAATATTGACTGATAGCGGATTTACTTATTCCAGTTACTTCAACTAATTCCACCTGCTTTATTCCTCTTATGTCCATGGCTTTTCGTAATCTCTTTGCAAAAATATTATTCATTTTTATCGACCTCCTTAGTACCTATATTATACACTT
>DASRMY010000093.1:0-3540 GCA_035647695.1 Treponemataceae bacterium
CTATATAATTTTCTATTTACTGGGGAGAAAACAATGATTCAATGGGAAAACCTGAATACACTCAAAAGTTATAAAAAACTTTTATCATTAAAACAACAAGTATCATTAAAAAAAGTACTTGATGAAAACCGCGTTAAAGACTGTTCTATAACTATTGCTGCAGGGCTGACATACAATTATGCAGCAAAACAAGTAAACGAACAAATTGTAACTATTATGCAAGAACTTGCAGATGAAGCACAACTTTGTGATAAATTTAAATCTTTATATGAAGGTGATAGCACTAACACAGGAGAAAATCGATGTGTTCTTCATCATCTGCTTAGAGGACAACTTGGAAAAGATGTCATATACAATAATAGAAATGCCCGTGCCTTTTATAAAAAACAACAAGATGACATTGCAGAATTTGCTAGCAAAGTTCACAATGGTAGAATTGCGAATAACGCAGGAGAAAAGTTTACCACTGTTTGCCAAATTGGCATAGGTGGTTCTGATCTAGGACCTCGCGCAATGTATATTGCACTTGAAGGCTGGGCACGAGCAAATAATACATTAAAAATGGATGCTCACTTTATAAGCAATGTAGATCCGGATGATGCTGCGGCAGTATGTGAGCGCTTAGACCTAACGCACACTCTTTTTATTTTAGTTTCAAAATCAGGAACAACACAAGAAACACTTGCAAACCAATTATTTGTACAATCTTTTTTAGAAAAAGCAGGCTTAGACCCAAAGCATCATATGATATCTGTTACATCAGAAACAAGCCCTCTTGCAAATAACCCTGACTATTTGGCATCTTTTTATATCGATGACTTTATTGGTGGTCGTTATTCCTCAACATCTGCTGTTGGCGGTGCAGTACTCTCATTAGCCTTTGGCCCAAGAATTTTTGCCGAATTTTTAAAAGGCGCACATAAAGCAGATATAAGCGCAAAAGAAAAAAATATTACAAAAAATCCAGCCATGCTCGATGCTCTTATAGGTGTATATGAGCGCAACGTACAAGAATATGCGACCACTGCAATATTACCATACTCACAAGCTCTAGAGCGCTTTCCAGCACATTTACAACAAGCAGACATGGAAAGCAACGGTAAACAGGTAAACCGCTTTGGTAAGCCTATAAACTACCGTACAGGACCTGTTGTTTTTGGAGAGCCTGGAACAAACGGCCAGCATTCATTTTACCAATTATTACATCAGGGTACAGATATTATTCCATTACAATTTATTGGCTTTATAGAAAACCAACGTGGCAATGACATAATAGTCGATGGCTCAAGCAGCCAAAAAAAATTATGTGCAAACCTGGTAGCACAAATTGTTGCCTTTGCTTGTGGAAAAAATGATACAAATCCTAACAACGTATTTGTAGGGGAACGGCCATCTAGCTTAATTTATGGAAAAAAACTTACAGCAGAAAGTTTAGGCGCATTACTTGCTCACTTTGAAAATAAAATAATGTTTCAAGGTTTTTTATGGAACGTAAATTCATTTGATCAAGAAGGAGTCCAACTTGGAAAATTACTTACTTCACAAGTTCTTGCCCATGATATGGATTCTGCATTAAAAGCATATGCTGATATATTTGAAATTTAATTAAAACCACAATTCTTAAAATGCATCTGGTAAAATTGACATGACCGTAAATCTTATGAGGTGCATTTTTATAGAGAAATAGTAGAACCTCGTTTTACGAGTCTAACAGGAAAAACCTCTGTTTTTGTTTCTATTTTTTTCCCTTTAATTATTGAATCAAGCATCTTTACGGCAGCAACACCCCTTCCTTTTATATCTTGGTGCACAGTTGTGAGACTCGGATACGCATGTTTGGCAAAAAGATTATCATCATACCCTGCAATAGAAATGTCTTGGGGAACTTTTATACCCTTTTCTATAAAAAAACGCATAGCTTGAAAAGCATAATAATCAGAACAAAAAAAGAGTGCGGAAAAATGCTCTAACCGCCAATACTCACATAAATCGTTCAAAGCTCTATCTCTTTTTGTTTTATCTCTATATAGCAATATTTTTTTACAATCAGGTACAGGTAACCCAGCTTCTTCTAGTGCTTGGAGATACCCTTTATAACGCAATATATTTACGGTATCATTTATGTCTTTATCAGCAACAAATATGATTTTTTTATGTCCAATCGATATAAGATATTTTGTCATCACATATCCGCCCTTTTTATCTTCAAGACCAATATTATGATATAAGGGTAACACTTTTTTAGAACCAATGTCATAGTGCTTATTAAAATAACAATCGATAAAAACAATTGGCACCCGTGATTTTGCTAAAATTTCTGCACAATCGACAGGCTCCAACCCCATAATAAGTAAACCAGA
Organism: Treponemataceae bacterium; assembly: GCA_035647695.1. Lineage (GTDB taxonomy): Bacteria > Spirochaetota > Spirochaetia > Treponematales > Treponemataceae > CETP13. The sequence continues at coordinate 2,361 of DASRMY010000093.1, forward strand.
AACTCTCCATGTTTCTGCAAGAGAAACAACCTCTTCGTTACATTGTGCAACATGGAGCATTGTATAATACCCACGCGAGCGTATTTCACCCTCTATAGCATCTAAAATTCCGGCGACAAAAGGATCCTCTAAAACAGCTGATGAATATTTTTTACTATAATTAGTAATTACACCTATTATTTTAGTTGTTTTTCCCGCAAGCATCATGGCTCCCACATTGGGAGTATAGTCTAATTCTGTAATTAACTTTTGAATTAATTCTTTTTTTTTACCAGATACTTTACTAAAATTACCATGTATAACATTAGAAACAGTTGTAGGACTAACTCCTGCAAGATTTGCAATCTCTCTTATTGTCGCCATAAAAACTATTTAATAGACCCTTCGACCATTCCTTTAATAATATATTTTTGTGCAAAAATAAAGAGTATAATTACTGGTAACATAGCAAGTAATGTAGACGTTAATATTAAATCCCATTGCTTAACATATGAGCCGACAAACGTCATAACAGCAATTGGCAACGTTTTTACCTTACCACCTAATACGAGCGAAGGAAGGAGAAAATCATTCCAAATCCAAATACCATTTAATATTAAGACTGTTATTTGTATTGGCTGCAATAAGGGAAAAACAACGCGTCCAAAAACACCTTCGGTTGAACAGCCATCTATAATACCTGCTTCTTCAAGTTCTAGCGGAATACCCTTTACAAAACCATGTAAAATAAACACAGACATAGAAGAACCAAACCCAATGTAAGCAAAAATTAAACCTTGTTGATTTGTCAATAATTTTAGACCAGTAAAATTACCAAATTGTCTATACCAGGATAATAAGGGAAGCATTACAACTTGAAAAGGTATAACCATAGCAGCCACAAGAGTAAAAAATATAATACTTGACCACTTTTTTTTATTTCTAACAAGAACCCATGCTGTCATCGATGAAAAAACAATTATAAAACAAAGGGATAATACTGTTATTAATATTGAATTGAAAAATGCATTCCAATATCTCATATTGGGGTTATTTATTACTTGTCGAATATGCGTAAATAAAAGCCCCCAGTTTTCTGGTAAAGAAAGTGGCGTTCTAATGATAACATCAGCAGGTTTTGCAGCGTTAACAAGAACTATTATAAAAGGAGTGAGAACTAATAAAAATAGAATAATACCTA
>DASRMY010000094.1:0-5990 GCA_035647695.1 Treponemataceae bacterium
GTTTTGTACGCATACTCTATACTATTATATGAGAGAACTTTTATACAAGGATTATTACATGAATAAGAAAATTTTATTAGTTAGTACGCTATTGCTTGTTTTTTTTAGCACTGCGTTTGCAGCTGGCGCTTCAGAAAAAACTGAAAACCTCATATCTGTTACTGGAACAGGAGTTATTACTATTGAACCAGATACCGCATCTATTTCGCTCGCCGTTGTAACCTATGATGAGGAAGCATCAGTATCTGCTCAAAAAAATGCAGAATTAATGACAAAAGTAATCGAAGCTGTAAAAGCCATTGAAATTAACGATGATGATATTGCAACTACAAACTACAATATGTATCAAGAATCAAAATATGATCGTGAAGGGGCTATTACAAGCAAACTGTACAGAGTTACAAACAATTTAGATATTACGGTACATAAAATTGACTCTGCAGGAGATGTTATAGATGCGGCTCTTTTAGCTGGTGCAAACAAATTATCTTCTATTACATTTTATGCTAAAGACACAAAAAAAGCTTATACGGCAGCTCGAACACTTGCTGTACAACAAGCAACGGATACAGCAAAAACCTTAGCAAAAGCTGCTGGATGCACACTAGGCAAAGTTCGTTCAATATCTGAACAACACAATGCTAATGTCTACCGTAGCGATATGATGTATATGAAAAATGCAGTTGTAGCTGAAAGCGCAGTAGCCAGTACACCGGTAAGCCCCGGTTCTACAGATATTACTGTAAATGTAAACATGAGCTTTACTATTAAATAAAATGACGACACATCAATGGAATGCCTTTTGCGCTTTTAAAAATGAATTTAAAGCGCAAATACAAGCATGGAACAGTGATCTCTTGCACTCAGGGTTTAATCAAATTCTTAAAGAGGAGCAAAAACGACTTGCATATAAAGACGGCGTCCCCCCATACCCCATCGACACAACACTTGTGTATAATAAAGCCTTAGATGAGATTACCGACGACGACGATATAAAACTGATTATTATTGGCGATAACCCAGGCAAAGATGAACAACGTGCAGAAAACAGACGCTATTTAGTTGGGCACGCAGGCAAAATTGCAGAAGGCTTTTTTAGGCGTAATCCAGAACTCGGTATTGATTTTAGAAAAAACGTTATTATTTTAAATAAAACACCCCTGCATACCGCAAAAACCAAAGAACTTAAAGCACTTACAAGGACCAGTAAAAACGATACACCTAAAATGGCGCAGGCACGAGAGTATTTTGCTAAGCTTTTACTCGATAGCCAAGTATGGATGGCCACACGCACAGCTAAATTACATAGTAACCTAAACAAAGACGCAAAAGAGCACATACACTGCCAGTTATGGCTTGTAGGCTACAGCGAATTAAAAAAAAAGGGCATATTTTTACCCTACGCAGACGTTCTCACAGAATTGTATAGCCTAACTAGCAATGAGCAAGATTTACAAGACACCCTTTGCAAGAGCAAAATTTACTGCCACCTTGCCGAAAGCGTTTTTGTTTTTCAGCACTTTTCAATGAACAGGTTTTTAATTGATATACGCGCACATAGCCAAAACAGCCTCAACTTACAAGAAAACATAGAGGCTGTTGGTCGAATGAGACGAAAGCAAATTCTTTCTTTTTAGTAAAACCCTCCTTATAGTTAGAACAAAGAGGGTTTATATACATTTATTTTTTTAACAAGTCTGCAAATGGATTGTATGTTGTTCCATCATCATTGCCACGAGAGCGATCATATCGTGGTCGACTAGAACGATCACCACCAACTTTTGCAGCAGGTTTTTTTGCAGAATTTCCTGGAGAACCGCCCTTTCGCACAACAACTCGACGCGTGGCATCAGAAGAAGGAACAGAACGTGAAGATTTTTCACCACCCGGACCTATTCTAGCGGAAGCATCACTCTTTAGCGAAAGGCTAATTCTTCGCCGATCTGCATCGAGCCCAATAATTGTACATTCTTTAACATCACCAACCTTAATAACATCCATAGGGTCACTTACATAACTATCACTTAATTCTGAAATATGTAATAAGGCTGTTTCTTTAATACCAAGGTCAACAAAAGCACCAAAGTCGACAACATTTTTAATTCTGCCTGTAACTTTCATTCCCTCTTCTAAGTCTTCGAATGTTACAACACCCTTTTGCATAATTGGTTTAGGACAATCATCTCGAGGATCACGGTTTGGTTTTTTAAGCTCATCTATAATATCTTTTATAGTGGTATCACCAAGCTTGTATGTATCTTTTAATTGAGTTCGAACATCTCCAGGAACATCTTCTTTTTTTTGTACATAGCTGTGCACAACACGAGCAGGCTCATAGTTTTCTGGATGCACCCAAGTACTATCTAAAGGATCTTGGCTTTCAGGTATTTTTAAAAAACCCGCACACTGCTCAAAGGTCTTAGGACCAAGCCCACTAACCTTTGTAAGATCAGAACGACTGGTGATTTTACCTTCTTTTTCACGATACGCAACTATTTTTTTTGCGGTAGACCTTGTAACACCAGAAACATATTTTAAAAGCGAAGCAGACGCGGTATTTAAGTTTACCCCAACATTATTTACAACAGAACCGACTACCTCATCGAGCATGAGCGAAAGCTTTTTTTGATTAACGTCATGCTGATACAAACCAACCCCAATTGACTGAGGGTCTATTTTTACTAATTCGGCAAGCGGATCCTGTAAACGACGACCAATAGAAATTGCGCCACGAATAGTTAGGTCTAAATTAGGAAATTCTTCACGAGCCGTATCACTCGCCGAATACACTGATGCCCCATCCTCATCTACAACAGTATATTGCACATCAGGATAGTTTTTTGAAATTACATCGGAAACAATTTGTTGCACTTCTTTAGAACCAGTACCATTGCCAACAGCAACCAATTGGATTTTATATTTAGCAATAGCAGTATGAATACGAGCAGCAGCTTCTTCAGGATTACGAATTTGATTTATAACAAAATCACCAAGATATTTTCCGGTTTCATCTAAAGCCGCACACTTTGTACCAGTACGCAACCCTGGGTCAACACCAAGAACACGAGTGCCCTTAATCGGTTGAGTCATTAAAAGATTTTTTAAGTTTTCACTAAAAACACTAATACCATGATCATCAGCATTTTCGCTTTGATCTTTTCTAATTTCACGCACAACAGCAGGTGAAAGCAAACGCACCACACCTTCTTCAATAGCATCTGCATGATATGTATTATTAATGCTTACACCTTTTTTAAGCTCATCAATACCACTATCAACATCTACATTAATTTTTACTTCTAAAACATTTTCGCGCTCACCACGATTTATAGCTAAAACACGATGCGCCCTAATTTTATTTAATGGCTCAGAATAATCCCAGTACATTTTATAGACCGACGTTTTTTCAATTGATTCATCACCAACACCAGTAACATCTATAATACCAGTAGCCATGTATAAATTAAGAATTTTTTCGCGATTAGAAGAGTCTTGCGAAACACGTTCAGCTAATATATCTTTTGCACCAGCAAGAGCCGCTTCTGCATCTGGAACAAGTAAGGTTTCATCCTCAGATTCAGTTACAATATATTTTTGGGCCTCAGTTTCTATAGCAGGATCATTCATCTCAAGCATAGCCTCTGCAAGTGCCTCAAGGCCACGCTCTTGAGCAAGCATACCACGAGTTTTCTTTTTCTTTTTAAAAGGAGCCCATAAATCCTCAAGTTCAGTTAACGTCTTAGCATTCATTACTGCCGTATGTAAAAATTCGGTAAGCTTATTTTGATTAAAAATACCCTTAACAATCTCTATACGACGAGCCTCAAGGTTTGAATAGCTTTTAAAAAGATGATCACAGTCACGAACCTGAACCTCGTCAAGTGAACCGTGTTTTTCTTTTCGGTACCGTGAAATAAAAGGGATTGTACACCCCTCTTCCACCAAACTTATAACCGCCCCAACCTGAGCAACTTTAACAGAAAGCTCCTCGGCAATGCGTTTCATGATTGCAACCTCGTTTACTACGAGTGCGTCAATTTTTTCTTGCGTAAATTCCATAGGTTTGTAGTTTACGCATTTTGCCTCTTCTTGTAAACGGCTTATAAACTTTTTTACTTGTTGACATTTTACCCTCTATTTGCTATTTTAGGCTACGTATGGGGGTGTAGCTCACCTGGTAGAGCGCTTGCATGGCATGCAAGAGGTAAGGGGTTCAAGTCCCCTCATCTCCAATCATGTAAATACTTGCTTAGCAAGGAATTGACCTGTAACTTACACAGAGTAAGAACAGAACAAGCACAGAGAGGTAAGATACTAAGGTCAGATAGACTGACAAGAAACTTACCATGTATAGGTGGTGCCCTATGATAAGCACCAAACATCTACAAAAAGCCACAAAAAATCCATTTTCACTGTACCGTAGAAAATCAAGAGGGAAAGAAGGATCTCTTGGTTGTTTTTATGTGCAGTATCGTTGTCCGAATGCAAAGTCAAGTTGGACAACAGCAAAAAGCACAGGAACAACAGATTATAACGAAGCGGTTAAAACAGCATGGAAATGGTATGGAACAGAAAAGATTCCAGAAAGAATCAACAGTAGAAAATCAGATGATATTGATTTTCAACTTCAAACTGTTTTACACGCATTAAGAGATGGACAATTCTCTTCAACCGAGCTAGAAAAAATCCTAAAGACTCTAGAAAACGTCTATGAAATAAAAGGCGGAATAATTCCAAATACTTCTCCTGCTATAACGATAGAAACGTATCTAAGCGATTTTTGGAACCCTGAAAAATCTCAGTATTTACGTGAGAAGCGAATGGCTGGAAAAGGTCTTCATATGAGTCATATAACGATGATGCAAATGATAGTGAGAAGATTTTGGATTCCAAAATATGGTGATCGAGAAATAGGAAGCTTTACAAAAAAAGAATTGCAAGAGTGGCTTTGGGAATTAAAAGAAACAAAATTCAATGTCGGTCAAAAACATAAAAAAATGGAGTATCTTTCTGCAGGCTATCTAAATAGAATTCTAGCTGCTGGCTTACAAGCTTTTAAATACGCTCATGAAAATGAATTAATTTTTAATAATTATTATACAGGATTTGTTTACTTAAAACCAAACCCAAAACAAAAAGATATTCTTTCATTAGAAGAAGCAGAAGCATTGTTTAAAAGAGATTGGAATCACCCGACAGCAAAGCTAGGAAATCAAGTCGCTATGTTAACAGGATTGCGCATAGGAGAAATTCTTGCGCTAAAGAAAAAAGATTTGCTTGAAGATAAAATACACATAGAGCGAAATTATTCTGTATATGATGGGCTAAAAGCTCCAAAAAATGGAAAGGAGAGATATGTTCCTGCAGGAAAAGATTTGTTAAGGCTCTTGAGAAAACAGGCAGATACAAATCCATATAATCAAGGAGATGAAGGATTTATTTTCTGGAGTACAAGTAACCCTGACAAACCCTTTGATAAAAAGATTTGGGGAGATGTTTTAAAAGAGCAGCTAAAAGCAATGAACGTCTCATATGGAAATATTACATTTCATTCATGGCGACACTTTTTTTCTACGTATATTGAACCACATTTGAAGCAATCTGATTTACAGAAAGTAACAGGACATTTAACTCAAAAGATGCTTGCACATTATGCAAACCATCAAACAGAAATTGCATTGAAAAATGTATCAAAGGCGATAGATACTGTTCTGCTCCCCATTGCATCTTTAGCTTGATTTTTATATAGGAATATAGGATTCTATTCCTATATTCCTTCCTATCCTAGGTTCTTCTCTGGGAAAAATAAAAGATGCAAAGGAGTTTTTTATGACAAATATTGGACTAGAATCAAAGATTCGAATATTACCAGAGGAGCTAACTTGCAAAAAAATCGACTATAAAGGAATAATTGGGAAGACTGAAAAAGAAAGAAAAATAATAGAAAAGAGAAATAAAGCGAAACGAGTTTATTTTAAAAAGGAAAATCT
>DASRMY010000095.1:0-13743 GCA_035647695.1 Treponemataceae bacterium
ATAATTCACTGTAGAGCAGATTATAGCTATAAAAAGTACTTGTTCTGCTAAAAGTTTTAGTTGCAATGCTTCCATTGCGTTTGATTGCATAAGAATATACCAAGAATAAAAACCACAAAAAATGAGTAGAAAAGTCGTTAGCACCATTAAAACAATTAGAAGGCGGCGATTTACTAAAATCACTTAGAAACCCCCTCTTGTAAAAAAGTTTCTACATCGTCCTCATTGCCTAAAAGCAATAAAACATCACCCTTTTTAAGCACTAAACTATTATCAGGAAATAATATCTCCTGAGCACGCTCAGCATTACCTAATTCGTCCACGTTTAACTCTGGTCGCCTGACAAGAACTAGTTGAACATGATATGCTTCGCGCAGCTTTAATTGTTCAACACGATACTCAATAAAAGAAACAGGCAAATACGCCTCGACCAAGCTCAACTTTGTTGCTATTGGAATACGCTCTAAAACATCGGGAGCAGCAAGTTTGCTAGCAAGGCGCATACCGCTTTCTAATTCTAAGTTTAGAATTTCGTCTGCACCAACTTTTCGTAATACCCGCTCATGTAAAACAGAAATTGCGCGCGCAACGATATAAGGAACATTTAATTCTTTTAGTATGGTTGTTGCAAGAATACTTGCCTCAATATTGTCACCAATGGCCACAATGGCACCATCTGCATCGCCTAGCATTAGGCTTTTTAGCGATGTCTCGTCTGTAACATCTGCAACAATGGCTTTTGTAACTTGGTCTCGAACTGAGTCTACCAATGCTTGGTTATTATCAATAGCAATAACACAAGTACCTTTATCCATAAGCGTCAGGCACACCTGGCGGCCAAAAGCACCAAGTCCTAAAACAGCGTATGTTTTTTCCATATTTACCCCTTACCCTATATGAATATCAGCTCGTGGATAGCGATACCCTAGCTTTTTTTTACCACTTGCAGCTGCGGCAAGAATAGTTAATGGCCCAAGTCGACCAAAAAACATTAAACAAATTATTATTACTTTACCCACAAAACTTAAGCTTGCAGTTATTCCTGTAGAAACACCAACTGTTGCAAAAGCAGACACTGTTTCAAAAAGAACAGCAATATACGGTTGGTTTTCTGTTAATGACAATATAAAAGCACTAAAACATATAATACAAATTGCAATAAAAAACAATAAAAAGGAATGTACAACAACCCTGTGCTCAACTCGTGCATCTTTAATAATTGTATCATCATTTTTTTTCAAATATGCGCGAAAATAGGCAATAATTACGCCAATTGTATTTACCTTTATACCACCAGCGGCACTTCCTGATGCCCCTCCTATAAACATAAAAGGGAGCATAATTACGAGTGTTGAAGTAGCAAGTTTATCAAAGGGAATTGAATTAAAACCAGCTGTTCTAAGCGTTATGGATTGAAAAAACGCATGTAAATATTGTGATCCCACCTTCTTAGGCAATAAGGTATTTGCATGTTCGGTAAAATAAATTAAAAGGGTTCCTGCTAGCAATAAAAATGCTGTATATTGCAAGACAAGCACCGTATTTGTATCCATGGTCTTTTGTTTGCCCTTACCCCGTAGGGTTTGTATCTTTTTTTTAATCCATGAACGAGTATCAAAAATTGTAGAAAAGCCAATGCCTCCAAATATTATTAGCCCCCCTATTGTAAGCAACGAAAACGAATTGCCCAAATTACACAAGCTGTCTCCGTTTAATGAAAAGCCCGCATTACAAAAGGCAGATATTGCATGAAAAACGGCATTATACATGCGGAACAAAAGAGACCTGCCTGGTGTGCGCATAGTAAAAAATAAAATAACAGCTCCGCAGGCCTCTATAAAAAAAGTAGATAAAATTATACGCAAGGCCATGCCTTTAATTTTACCGAGATCTTCTTCATCTACTATGTATGAAACAAGCAATTTGTTTTCGAGGGAAAGGGAGCGCTTAAATAAAAAAATTACCGAAAAAGATAAAAGCATAATACTCAAACCGCCTATTTGAATAAGTACAAGTATTATTATTTGACCAACAAAACTAAACTGGACTCCTGTATCAAAAACCACAAGCCCTGTAACACAGACTGCCGAAGTTGCAGTAAAAAAACTGTCTAAAAGAGAAATAGGTTCTCCCGTAGCTGAGGCAAAAGGCATAACAAGAAGCAATGTTCCAGTTAAAATAACCATCGCAAAACTAAAAACAATGGTTTGAGCCGGATGGTTTACAATATTATGAAAAAAAACACTGATTTTTTGAAATCGTGTAAATATTTTTAATAGAATAAAGAGGTTTCGTAATACAATTATGCCTGTTATATGAATAATTACGACATCGGTTCCTAAAAACTGTAAAACTTTACTTATACTAAAAAGAATAACAAAAAAGGCTAAAAATACTATAGAAAACGCATTTCTTTTTAAGTAAATAATCGGATGTTTGCTTTTTTTTATTTCTACAAAAAGCTGCCCAAGCGATAAAAAAACTATCACAAAATCCATGATGTTTGTAATTACATAAACGTGTGCAGTATGTGTTGATCCCCATTCTAGGAATAGACTTGCAATGCCTAAAAGCAAAACAAAAAAAGTAATACATTTATTCATACGTAAAAAAGTATAACTTATGTTTTACGAAGATACCAGACATTCATGCTTTCTATGCTACCAGAAATTGCGGTATTATTTATAAGAGTGCCGCAATAGGTATAGCCTCGACCTGCAAACGTTCTGTTCATACCGTACGAAGCAGCACGTGCAATTGTAAACGCAGTTTTTATACTTAAATCCTCTAGAGTTTTTTCCATTTGAGCAAGCAAATGTGTTGCCAGCGCTTGGCCTCGAGCACTGGGATGCGTTGCAAAATCAGTTAATTCTGCGCTCGATGTTTTTCGGTCAACTTCAATGCTCGATTCGGCAATAAGTTGATTATTTTTAAAACAGCCAAAATAATGCACATCTTCATTCATTGCTCGTCTAATATAGCCTGGCTGATATATCGGAAAAGGATAACTTTCAAACACTTGAGTATATAGTTTGCAAATAGCCCCAACATCATCTATTGCCAAAGGACGTAATTCAACACCTTCTGGTAATTTTTTTTTAACAAAGGGTGCTTCTGCTTTGTCTTTCGCAGAGGCTAATACATCATCAATTCTTTTTTTAGTTTTATCTGAGAGGGCTAAGCGCTCTTTCGTTAAAAACTTGCTGGCAAATAACAGAGCATCATTGTCAAAAAAACATGGAATTTGCGCTTCAACAATAAAACCATCATGTACAAAACTATCTTTCCAAGACGACGGTATACATGCAAATATTTTTGACACACCCTCTTTTTTTGCAAGATTAAGCACTATCTTTTTATCATGTTCTGCATGTGTACCTGACGGCTTCATAAGATACACACGATCACTTAGTTTTCCATATTGAACTGAAACCCCATCAATTGTTTTAACGGTATCAAAATCAATTTGGTTATTCATTAATCTCTGCGCTCCAGGCGATCATTACCATTTGGAGTAAGAGAAATTGAAGGATCTTCATCTGAAAGCAACCGCTCAATTCCTATAAGTTTTTGTTCTTCCGCACCTTCTAGATTTAAATGCAAATTACAGTTTTCACAATCTCGTTCGCAAAAGGTTGTTTCGTACGAATCTGGTTCTTTATAGGTTGTTATAACACCCTCATAATTTCGTAAAATGACCTTATTTGTAGACCACGAAATCAAATAATTAGGCATAACAGGAATTTTCCCACCGCCACCAGGCGCATCAATAACATAGGTTGGAACAGCAAGTCCAGATGTATGACCAATTAAGGATTCTAAAATTTCAATACCTTTTCCAACAGGGGTTCTAAAATGAGACAGCCCCTTAGACATATCACATTGATACATATAATATGGACGTACACGATTTTGCACTAATTTATGACATAGTTTTTTTATAATTCGGGGACAGTCGTTTACTCCTGCCAGCAAAACGGTTTGATTTCCTAATACAATACCTGCATCAGCCAGTTTTGCAAGACCTAGCTTTGCAGCCTTTGTCATTTCTCGAGGATGATTAAAATGAGTGTTTAAGTATAAGGGACTATGCTTTTTTAATATGTGTATAAGCTCATCAGTTATCCGATACGGCAAGACAACTGGCATTCTACTACCAATTCTAACTATCTCCACGTGCGGTATTGCTCGTACGGCAGTAAGAATTTTATCGAGCTGTTCATCTTTAAGCATAAAAGGATCACCACCAGACAAAAGAACATCTCTTATTTCTTCATGGTTTTTTATGTACTCTATTGCTGGTTGCAGTTCTTCAAAAGACGGAATTCCATCGACATAACCAACCTTTCGTTTACGAGTACAATGCCTGCAATACATGGAACAAAGATTGCTAACATGAAAAAGGACACGATCCGGATAGCGATGTGTTAAAAAGGGTACTGGAGAATCACTATCTTCTGCAAGAGGGTCGCTCATATCATACTTGTCGAGCAAAAGCTCTTTTTCTGATGGAACAGCTTGCATAAAAATTGGGTCAATTTCAAAATTTTCAATATCTATGAGCGAAAGATAATAGGGATTTACAGACATTGGAAAATTGCCTACTGTCTTTTTTAGCTTTGCTTTTTGAGCATCTGTAAAGTTAAAACCTGCAATTGCATCGAGTTCTTCTATTGATTTTATAGAATACTTAATATGCCATTTCCAGTTTTCCCAGTTTTTACTCGTTACATCTGTATCCAGATTTTCTGCAATAAATTTTTCTTTATTATTATACATTTTTTCCTTTTTTGCAATTGTCTAACTGAGCAAAGAACTCTGAGAATAAAAACAAAACTGTCTTAAACCATTATTCAAAAGGAAAGAGAAAAAACGTGAGGATAATTACTACCCTAAAGCAGTTAATAAACCCGCATTCAAGCCAAAACCTAAGCCGAACAATTACATTTAACTAATACTACCACTACCACCAGCTTTGTTCAAGTACGCGACAAAAAAGCAAGAACTGTCCCTTGCTTGCCAGAAGCTCCAAATACTAGTATAATGCTTAATATATAATTTAGCATTTGGAGATTTTTATGAATAACCCAAAAATATGGCATAGACGCACAATAGCAGAAAAAACATGTGAGGCGCTAAAAAAAAATGGCTTTAAGGCTAAATTTGTCGCAACAGCACAAGAGGCTGCTGACATAATAATAGCAGGCGTATCTGCAGACATGACTGTCGGCTTTGGTGGTTCGATGACTATAAAATCCCTTAATATAGCTGACCCTATAAAACAAAAAGACGCACACCTGCTTGAACACGGTGCAAAAGATTTGTCAAAAGAAGAAAAACTAAATATTATGAGAGCACAGCTTTCTTGTGATTTTTTTATTTCTAGTTCTAATGCAATTACCTTAGATGGTGAAATTTTTAACATTGACGGTACCGGAAATAGAGTTGCAGCACTTACTTTTGGTCCAAAAAAAACCACTGTAGTTGTAGGCTACAATAAAATAGTTAAAAACCTAGCAGACGCCGAAACTCGTTTAAAAATGATTGCCTCACCCATGAATACTAAACGACTTAACAAAAAAACCCCCTGTGCAACTACAGGGATATGTTCTGATTGTGATAGTACTGATCGCATTTGTCGCATTTACACAACCTTAAAACGATGCCCGTCACAAAGCGACTTTACCGTTATTATCGTCGGTGAAGAACTCGGGTATTAAAACACGAGGATTGCAAGAAAAAGAAAAACACAATATAACCCAACCCTTATTTTTCTTTTATATCTAACAATTTACTTTCTTTACAAAACGCATGATTTTCTATAAACTGAGCATAATTGGAGTTGATACGGGTATCTAAAACACTCATACAACTTTCACCGTTTATTTATAGAAAAGAGGTTTATATGAAAGAAGAAAATTACAATCCATATGTAACAGCTCAGACACAATTTGACAGCGTTGCCGAAAAAATAGGCTTAGACCAATCAGCTCGCGATTTATTACGTCAACCCAGCCGTGAATATCATTTTACCATTCCTGTAAAAATGGACAATGGTACTACAAATGTTTTCAATGCCTATAGAATTCAACATAATGATGCGCGAGGACCTGCAAAAGGAGGAATCCGCTTTCACCCTGCAGAAACAATTGACACAATCCGAGCTCTTTCTTTATGGATGACTTGGAAGTGCGCAGTTGTTGATATTCCACTTGGTGGTGGAAAGGGTGGTATTATTTGTGACCCGCGAGAACTATCAATGGGAGAGCAAGAACGTTTATGCCGTGGCTTTATCAGACAAATTGCTAGAAACATGGGACCTATACAAGACGTTCCCGCTCCAGATGTTATGACTAATGGGCAACACATGCTTTGGATGCTCGATGAGTACGAAACAATTCTTGGTGGTAAATACCCAGGAGCTATCACTGGTAAACCTGTTGGTATGGGTGGCTCTTTAGGACGAACAGAAGCTACCGGATACGGTGTAATATACACTCTACGAGAAGCTCTTAAAGCATTAAAAATTGACATTTCTAAAACCACTGCGAGTATACAAGGGTTTGGAAATGTTGCCGAACACGCAGCTCGCCTTTATTCTGAGCTAGGTGGGACTGTTATTGCTTTATCTAGCTGGGATAACACCGATAAAAAATCGTATATGTTCCGCAATAAAAATGGTCTTGATATTGCAAAAATGGCTGCCATTAAGGACAAATTTGGTACAATTGACAAAGTAAAAGCAAAAGACTTAGAGTGTGAAATTTTAGACGGAGAAGAATGGATATCTCAAGATGTAGACATTCTTTTACCCTGCGCTTTAGAAAATCAAGTTACCCCTAAAACATTTGCAAAAGTAAGTGATACTGTTAGGATTCTTTGTGAAGGTGCTAACGGGCCTACAACTCCTGACTGCGATCCTCTTATTAAACAAAAAAATATCTATCTTGTTCCAGACTTCCTTTGTAATGCAGGTGGTGTTACATGTAGTTACTTTGAACAAGTACAATGTAATATGAACTATTTTTGGCCAAAAGAAGAAGTTCTAGAAAAACTTGACCTTAAAATGACAACTGCTTTTGCTGCTGTTCATAATCTTGCACAAGAGAAAAACCTATACATGCGTGATGCGGCATACGTTATCGCCATAAATCGAGTTGCTGAGGCTGCTAAGCTTCGCGGCTGGTACTAAACAAAAAAGCCTGCATTTCATTGAAGTGCAGGCTTTTTATTTCAATCCGTTTTAAATTCTTATAAAACCATTCTTACTAACAATTTATTGTTTTGAGTACACAACACTGTCATCTGAAGATACTAAATCATTCCCTTTTATAGCGTATATAATCTCAACACCATTTACATATAAAATTACATCTTCCCCTTCAATTGTATATGTTCCTTTAATCTTAGTTGGCCTCATACGAACTTCCCCTTTTTTAGTAAATTCTAATGATAGCTCGCCAACTCCTGATTCGGTAAAATACTTAGTACAAATATATTCTCCACTGAGCTTTTCTGCGCCTCCACATGAAACAGCAAAAAACAAGATACTAATTATAACCAGCCGTTGTATTAGTTGTTTTTTTTTCATACACACCTCCTCTTTATGCATCACATATAGTAAATGCATCATGTGTATAAATCAAGAGAAACCAGTGTTTTACCAAAAGGGAGATATCGTTTTCTCAAGGCACCTTGACAGAAAAGAAAAACACTAGTACCCTATACTATATAGCTACAGTGTAATATTAGATATACAACAGTGATTGGCGAAATGGCTCTATGAGAGCTATGCGTTATAAAAAACAAAGGTTTACTATGGTCGAACCAATTTTATTGTCGATTGCCAAAGCGGCTATTTTACAGTTTTTTGACACACTGCCCCCTTTCGATAGAGAAGGAATCTTGCAAGAATATCCTCATGTGGCAGAAAAAAAAGCAAGCTTTGTGACCTTAAATTCTAATGGCAATCTTCGTGGTTGTATAGGGAGTGTTATAGCCCGAAACGCTCTTATTGATGATATATATCATAATGCACAATCTGCAGCTTTTAACGATCCTCGATTCCCTCCACTTCAAAAAACCGAACTAACCACTATTGACATTGAAGTATCTGTTTTAAGCCAGCCAAAAAAATGTTCGTATACAGATTTTAAAGACCTAGCACAAAAGATTAAACCTCATGTGCATGGACTTATTTTACGCCATGGATTGAACCAAGGAACGTTTTTACCACAAGTATGGGACAAAGTTTCAACGCCAAAAGAATTTTTAGAGCATTTAAGCTATAAAGCAGGAGCGAGCCCTTCTATTTATAGTCAAAACCCAGAAATTTATACCTATGAGGTAAAAGTCCTTTCGGAAAAATTTGATGCAATATTACCACTCTAACAATGATAAAACTATCACGTGTCTTCTCTGCCGTCACCATTGCACTTTAAAAGAAGGATCTTATGGAATATGCGGAATTAATTATAACAAAGACGGAAGCCTCGGCAACAAAGTTTATAATCATCCAGTAGCATTGCATATTGATCCAATAGAAAAAAAACCGCTGTTCCATTTTCTTCCTGGAACACAAACTTTTTCACTAGGTACTGTCGGTTGTAATTTTAAGTGTCCTTTTTGTCAAAACCATTCTATTAGTCAAACAAACAATATAGATACATCTCTCGACTACCCCCCTGAACATATTGTTACCTTAGCTCTCCATTATAAGACACAAAGCATCAGCTATACCTATAATGAGCCAACTATTTGGTATCCATATGCCCGTGACATTGGTATGCGTGCAAAGCAGCAGGGGCTTAAAAACATTTTTGTCTCTAATGGGTATGAATCTGAGATAGTTTTACAAGATATGACCGGCTGGGTTAATGCTGCAAACATTGATCTTAAGAGTTTTTCAAGTCAGTATTATAAAACAGTATTAAAGGCTGATTTAGAAGGTGTTTTACAAACACTTGCTTTTTTAGCAGACAGCCCCATACATTTAGAAATAACAACATTACTTGTACCCGAACACAACGATAGCAATGATGAAATTGCAAATATGGCACGATTTATAGCCGAGGAACTTAAAAACGATATCCCCTGGCATATAAACGCCTTTCACCCTGACTATAAAATGCTTGACTCACAAGCTACCAAAGCCAACACTTTACATAATGCTAAAAAAATAGCTCATGATTTTGGTATTAAACATGTGTATCTTGGAAATATCTAAGGAGGATACGAATGTGTAGAAAAATGAGTTTTGCTGGTGCTTTTTACCCTGCTCGTCCTAAAAAGATTTTAGATTTTTTTGACAGCTTTAATAATCGCTTAGAAAAAGAAAAACATCCTTCTCTATCATATACACAAACAACTAAGGCAATTATTGTACCTCATGCTGGTTATATGTATTCAGGATATACGGCAAATGCTGCATATCGCATTTTTGCAAAACAGGCGCTTTCTAATATCGTCGTAATAGGTCCTTCACATCATCAGCCTTTACATGGAATAAGCCTTTGCCAAAGCTCATATTTTCAAACACCTTTAGGAACGATCTCCAACGCTCCTTTAGAAGATGAGCTTAAAAACATATTTTCTCTTAGACAAAAAATATCTCACGAAGAACATTCAACAGAAGTGCAATTTCCCTTTATCAAACACTATCATCCAAAGGCTTCGATTGTAGAAATAATCTATGGTTTGGTTAAACCAATCGAGGTTCAAAAGATAATCGAACACGCACTTTTGTTGCCTGATACAGGCGTAATAATAAGCACAGACCTAAGCCATTTTCACCCACTTACTAAGGCAAAAATGAAAGACTCTCTCTGTTTAAAAGGAATAGAAACCCTTGATGCTTCTATACTTAGCGATGGATGCGAAGCCTGTGGGTTAACAGGGATCAAAGCAATGATTAATGCTGCACAAACGCTAAAACTTACACCGCATATTATTGATTACCGCACAAGTGCCGATGCAAGCAAAGACTCCTCACGAGTTGTAGGATATGCCAGCGCAATCTTTGTATAAAAGAAGGGGCAGCCTTCTAGCCAACATAGAAACCAGTCTGCATTTAGACGTTTCTTACTCATCTATACTTGAAAAATACACATACTCATGATATCATTTTTTACATGAGTAATGAAATATCTCCAGAAATTGCAGCACTATTAAACAACGATTCCAAAAGGCCTGCACGCAAACACACCCCACTTTTTCATACTGACACACCAAAAAGCCCAGAAAAAACAGATGCTCCGTATGCGCCTGTTAATTTGATGATTACAAAATTTGAACCCGTCACTCAGTTTTTTGCAACCACACACACAACAGACGTTTTTTTTGACACCGAATACTACAAAAAAGCACTTAGTGGGCAAGGACAAGCATCACAACGGCTACACAATCTGCTTTCAAAATACTTAACGTGTAAAGACTCTAAAGACCGTACAGTGTATCGTCAACAAATTCTCGCCGCATACTGGGAGTTTGTAAAACTAGTAGCATGCAAAATACCTACGTACAAAACAAATATGTACAAACGCATGGTTTTAAGATATGCAATACTGTTACCCTCTCTTTTTACTCCCGAACAAAAAGAAATGTTTTCGACTGCAATTATAAAAAACACTTCTAATGAACCTGTTTATTATCTAGATGAATGGTTCCTCGATATTGGAGCAGGACGACTTAAAACATCTACAACAGATGAATCGAGAACGTCAAAAAGAAAGTCAGCTGACAGCACAGAAGACACCTCACGCCTTATGCAGCTTAAAAGCAAAAGCTCAGGGAGATTACAAAGCGCAGAAAATTATTTAACAATGCAAGAAAGCAAACGAGCAATGATCGAGGCTGAATTAAAATCACGAATAGACCTTTTATGTGATCATGCAACTGTCCCAGGCTGCGATAATCATAGAGCCCCCTATACAGACTCCCAAAAAAAATTATTTTCTGATATAACAGAAAAGCTTCGTCAACTACAAAAAATTAACAAAGTCATCGAAACCAACCTTGCTGATTATCAAAGTGCTCTTGAAACCTGCAATTCACTTGAACAAAAGATATCTGCTGGACCAGAAGTTACCGCAATTAACGAATCTGACCTTCAAACTGAAATTCAAACCATTCGTCAAATGGCAAAATTATCGTGCGGAAGACGCGGAAATCACTTTCCCATTTTTACCCGCGAATTTTTTCATAACCTTCCAAAAGAAACTGGCTTTAGAGAGAATGTTATTTCTATTTTAGCCTGGATAGAATCTATAGATGTGGAAGCCTTTTGCCGCGTTCATAAAAATATTAAAAACCGTATAATACCTTTTGTAATACTTGTTCCAACCTATGGGGACATTGGTTTTTGTTGGGAACCGTTTGATCGCTACAATCGTGTTACAAGCCGAGCTCGTATTATTGTACCCATGTATGGTAAAAATATAAAATTAACAACACTTAGGGCTGTTGCAGATTTACGGTGGCAAGTTGCTAAAGAAAAAGCCTCCTATTATTGGATGGAAGAAGGCTTAACAGGCCAATATTATCATTATTACAATTCTAGAAAATTAAAGGGCGATATTAAAAGTTATTTTATTAACGACTATGTCATATGGATGACTAAAGAAAGCGATGGGGTTCAAAAACTCGACAAAGAGGTTCGTGCCGTTTTTTGGAGAAATATGCCTTTTGCCGATACTATTAAAGAAGAATTAAAAAAACGCAGTCTTGTTTATCAAGATCTTTTTCAAAAAGATATTAATCGGGGTATGTCCGATGGATACTAAAAAAATGTACACTAGTTTTTTTCTTCTTTTATCATAGACACAATAAAAGAGGCTATTAATAAAATACCACAAACTACTACGGCAGAATCAGCTATATTAAACGTAGGAAATCGCTCAAACCCAAATAACCCAAAAAACTTAAAATCTATCCAATCAACAACACCCTCGGGTCTAAAAAACCGATCGATCAGATTTCCTACACCACCACCTATTATGCCACAAATTGCCCATTCTTGAAGCCGTGTAAATTCATTGCTTTTAAAGTACACAACCAATACAGCAATTAGTACAATTAGGGGAATGAGCGCAAATAAAATTCTTCGAGCAAGATCAGGTAAATTTACACCTATACTAAATGCTATTCCTTTATTATACACATGAATTATACGAAAAAACTCATTGAAAAAGCTTGCACCTACAGAATATGGAGCAATATTTTTTAATATTATCAATTTTGAAATTTGATCAGTAACTATAATAGCAAAAGCTAAAAAAATTGGGTACATTTTTTGTTTAAGAATTTTATTCACAACAACTCCTGTTTTTTTCTTTTTTGTTCATGTAGTATATCATACTACTTTTAATTTTGTTTATTTACTAATACTTTTTCAACATCTAACGCAATGAGCTCAGGTATATTTTTTGCCCAAACCCGATTATTTTTATAGTTTTTTCTATCCATTACCCATGCTTCTAATGGACGGGTCAAATATAAATCGTCCATTAATGGGGTAGGTCCCTTTTCAACTGCCTTATAAAGAATTGTTTCACCATACAGATCACTAACTAATTCAAGTGCGCTGGTTTCTTTAAGCTTTTCTACCTGTTCAAAATGTATCGTTGGTCGTAGCATGCGTAATGCCCACGGCCTAAAAATTCTAGCATCAAGAAAATTGCCAAAACACGAAATATCGTCTGTGTAAAACTCAACAGAAACTACTTTATACCCTTTTTTAGCAATTGCGTTAAGCCGTGGACTAGCATCATAGGTAGTCGAGTATACTTGAGGAATATAAAGAACAACTGGTTTATTATAATCATTTTCACTTATGGTTTCATTGCAAAATTCAGTTAAAAAAAGATCGGCTGACATTAAAAAACCTTCCCTTTCAACAAACCCCCGGGAACACGAACCGGAAAAAACACGGGTTTTTTGTTTTGTAGTAGCAATTGGTGCAAAGAACACTAAAAACCCAACAAGCACAAGTAATATTAGACCTTCCAAAAACATAGCAATACGAAATTTATAACTATAATAATCTACAAAAAGTGTATTAAAATATCTAATTAAAGCCCTAAAGTTTGAAAGAAGCACAATAAAAACGAAAACAGTTACACAAAACACTGATAATGAAAGCCCATACACAAACCATAATAAAATACTTATACAAAAAACCACTGGTGTTATTAAAACAATTGAATCTATGCGGTGTGAACGAATAAATACAGAACGTAAAATAACAGGCAGCAAACTAAGCAATAATAAAATTTCTGCAATTAATATATCTGACATTCCCTAATAATAAAATAAATACGAAAAGATAACAACACAGAGAAAGTACTTGTTTTCTTTTGAAAAATTATGTGCTATAATTTACCGCATGGCAAGTTCAATCTTTGATACTACAAAACTAAAAAAAGCTATACAAGCTGAAATTCCTTTGTCTATTACAACGTACACACTCCCTCGTGAAATGGAATTATACATGAAAACAGTTTTAACAGCTTTTTTAAAAGAGTTAGACCAGGAATATATGGCAGAATACCTCATTTACTGTATAAATGAACTTGTAACGAACGCTAAAAAAGCAAACACTAAGCGAGTTTATTTTAAGGAAAAGGGACTTGATTTAAATAACCCTGATGATTATGAAAAAGGTATGGAAACCTTTAAAAAAGATACATTAGAAAACATTCACTATTGGTTAAAAATACAAAAAAATGCTGGTTATTATGTTAAAAC
>DASRMY010000096.1:0-3151 GCA_035647695.1 Treponemataceae bacterium
CGCTTTCCCTGAATATTTTCATTTTTTAAAAGGTAACCATGAAAATATTTTAAATGAAGAAGGTAATGGGAATCATCCCTTTCGAAAATTTGCAATGGAAGGCGAAATGGTGTATTACTTTATGCGAGCAGAATATGGAAAAGATTTTGTTAATCTTTACGCAAATTTTGAACACATGTTACCGCTTTTGTTTTACGGTGAAAATCTGCTTATTAGTCATGCTGAACCCCGTAGGCCATTTGAAATAGACGAAGTTAAAGAAGGAAGGTGTAACCATGAAGTGGTTACTGGTTTAACATGGACAGGGAATAACGAAGCTGTAGAAGACGCTGCAAAAAAGATGCTAGAGACATGGTTGCCAAATAGCAACGATGCTTTTTATTTTGGTGGACATAGACCTGTTATGGGTAAGTATAGTTTACGTAGTTCAGGGAAATTTATACAAATACATAATCCCGATGCTTGGCCGCTTGCAATAGTTAGACCTAATAGAAAATTTAATCCTGAATCAGATATCATATATACAGACAAAACACAAAGTTATCTGGCTGAATAATAGGAGACGTGGATGGCTAAAGAATATCAGGTAATTGGAAAATATAAAATACTTGCTATTGTTGCTCGAGGTGGAATGGGAATTGTATATCGAGCATATCATCCTACGTTGCGCAGGCAAGTTATAATAAAAAAATTAACAATTAGAGGTAATAAGGCAGTCCTTGATCGTTTTAAACGAGAAGCGCAATTGCTGCTTGAATTGCAAAATCAATATATTGTTCATATGTTTGACTATTTTACAGAAGGTTCAAGTCATTATATTGTGCTTGAATATGTAGATGGCATGTCTCTTGATAAATTATTGCAAAAACGAAAAACTCTTTCTGTAGAAGTAGCTTTGCTTATTGTTAGAGATGCGTGTCGAGCTTTGCACTATGCACATGGAAGAGAAATTGTGCATCGCGATATCAAGCCTGGAAACATCCTTATGTCAAAAGCTGGTGATATTAAACTAGCAGATTTTGGAATTTCAGCACGTAAAAGCACAACTGCTGCAGATGATACCACAGTCGAGAAGTCTCATTCAGATTTAACACAGGCTGGTGTTACGCTTGGCACTCCAGCATATATGCCTCCAGAGCAATTAAACGACAGTAAAAACGTAGATGCACGAGCAGATATTTATGCAATGGGTATTATGTTATATGAAATGGTAACAGGACTCAAACCGTATCCAGGAAATATGGCACCCGAGACAATTTTGCAAATTCAAAAAGGAAAATATACAGCTCCAGAAAAAATAAACGAACTGATACCAGCTTCCGTATGTCGTTTAATAAAAAAAATGATGCGCCCAAAACCAAATAGACGGTATCAAAATGTAAGTCAAATTCAAAAAAAAATTGAACGTTATTTAGGCCAGTATGATACATCGGTAATTAAAGAAACCCTTCGTAATATGATTACAAAAAACGAAAAATACCAAGAGCCTGAATATTCTATACGGCATAAACTTTTAAAAAAACTTACCCCGTGGCTTTGCATAATAGGTGTGTTATTACTTGGTGGAGTATATTCTTGGAACAAAGGTTTTATTCATCGGTATGTATTGCGTTCATGGTTTACACCTGTTACAATTTCTATGCGTATGCCCCAGTCAGCAACAGCAGACTCAGATTTGCCTATGAGAGCTTTCTTTTTTTCAAGTGATGACGATGCAATTCCAGAAATTGAAAATACTCGACGAGTATTTCAAAAATCAGAAAAAAACATTTTATCTGAAAAAAAGCAATCTAATGTTTATTCAATAAAGCCTGTATATCTAAGACCTGGTAATTATAGAATAAAAGTTGCAACAGGCTCATACCTTTGGTGGGAATCTATGAAGGTTGGCACAGAAGCCGTAAGTGAAGAGCTTAATTTTTTAGCCTTTGAAAGTAGAGATTTAAAAATACATGCAAAGGCTCGTAGCTCTTTGACTAATAAAACCCTTGATACCATTGTTGCGTTTGATGTTTTTTTATCTGATTGGATTCCATTGTCAGAAATTGATAAATACACATTAAAAACAGGTAAGATTTATCGTATTCGCGCACGTGCCGATGGGTATAAGACAGAAGTTTTTAGTTTACGTATAGAATGGTATCAAGATACCTTATATATTTCTACGCTACTTACACCAAATGAGAATTAATTTCTAGACTCATAGAGGTTTTTCTTTCCTTTAAAACTTGCTTTTCTCGTAAAAAATTGTCATATTTATAGTTGATAAGAATGTAAAACATTGATATACATATACAAATTTCAGGAGATACTATGTCAGATTCAACAATTGCACCTGCAGATCAGGCCTTACCAAATAAACTACGCTTAATGGCTTTGTCAGGTCGGCCTATTTTCCCAGGGATCTTCACCCCTTTTATGATAACTTCTGCTGAAGATATACGTCTCGTTGAAGAATGTTTTGATGATAATGGAATGATAGGCATTGTTATGCAAAAAACCGATGCCGAAGAACCCGAGGTTAAAGATTTATACAAGGTAGGGACAGCAGCTCGTATAATAAAAAAAATTAACTTACCTGATGGTGGGTTAAATGTATTTATTTCTACCCAAAAACGTTTTAAAATAAAAAAAACTCTTAAAAAAAAGAATCCAAAAACTGTAATTGTAGAATATCTTGAAGATGAAGAAATAGATTCCTTTATTGTTAAAGCTCTTACTCGTACACTTATTAGTGAGATGAAAGAAATTTCAGAAAACAATCCATTATTTTCTGAAGAAATGCGACTGAACATGGTAAACATTGATCAGCCCGGTAAAATCGCAGATTTCATTTCTTCTATTTTAAATGTAGACAAAGAAGACCAACAAAAAGTTTTAGAAATGACCAATGTGCGACAACGAATGGAAACTGTACTTGTTTTTATTAAAAAAGAACAAGAATTACTTCGAATGCAAAAAAAAATACAAGCTGAATTAAATGAGAGAATTGAAAAAAGCCAGCGAGAATATTTTTTAAGAGAAGAGTTAAAGGCTATCAAAGCAGAACTTGGTGAAAGTCCTGATGCGAAGACTTCTGATTATGAAAAATTTAAGAAAAAAATAGATAGTTTTAATTTTGAAGGAGAGGTAAAAGAAAGTGTAGAAAGTG
>DASRMY010000097.1:0-13618 GCA_035647695.1 Treponemataceae bacterium
CTGTATTAATAGTGCATTTCTTTTTTTTGCTTTTATGCTTTGTCGTATTTTAATTTTTGATAATGATAAAAAAGCGGTTTCAGAAGAAGAAAAAAAAGCACTGCAGGCTATTAGTAACACTAACACCAAGCATAGCAATAATGATTTCATACAGAATTCTCCTGCATGTACACTTGCCTTACTCTATGTCCTAGCATTTCTTGTACGGTAAAAGTCCATCCTTGAACACTAATGCTATCTCCTATCCTGGGAATTCGGCCAAGTTGTTCTAAAATATAGCCTGCTATAGTATCATAAAAACTAGAATGTAAAGAAATAGAAAGGGCTTCTTGTATATCTATAAGGCGAGTGTTCCCGTCTATAATACCAGTTTGGGCTTTTATTGTAGGAAACTTTGGTTGGTTAGAGGCAATATCAAATTCATCACCGATTGACCCAAAAATTTCTCTTGTAATATCTTCTTTTGTAAGTAGGCCAGCTGTACCAGAATATTCATCTAAAACAATTGCTATAGTATGATTTTTGTTTCGTAAAAGTTGCTGTATTGTTGACATTTTTTTTGTTTCTAATATAAAAAGGGGTTGGCGCATACCTCTTTTTACCGAAAATGATTTTTGCGTGCGGGAATATGAAAGAACATCTTTCATGTATAACACCCCTTGTATATCATCTATATTATTATTTCTTCCAAGGACAGGAAAGCGTGAAACGCGTGATTTTTGAGATAACTCTATAATTTCTTTATATGTTGAATCTAAAGAAACAAAAACAATTTCAGTTCTAGGTA
Source organism: Treponemataceae bacterium (assembly GCA_035647695.1). Lineage (GTDB taxonomy): Bacteria > Spirochaetota > Spirochaetia > Treponematales > Treponemataceae > CETP13. The sequence goes on from DASRMY010000097.1 coordinate 788, forward strand.
CCATAATATCTTTTGCTTGAAGATCTGTAAATTTAAAAACACGATGCATCATGTCTTTTTCACCATGGTTCAAGACACCTTCTTCTTCTCCTACTTCTAAAAAGGTTTTAATGTCTTCTTCGGTAAATGATTCTTGAGGTTTGCTAAGTTTTATACCAAAAAGAGAGGCAAAAAAACGAGATGTAGATGTAAATATACACACGAGGGGGGCTAATATTTTTTGAAGGATTTGTATAAACAAGGCGACGCTAAAACTCAGTTTTTCAGCATACTTAGTGCCGAGTGTTTTAGGGGCTATTTCGCCAAAAACAAGCAGCAGCAGAGTAGAGACTAGCGTTGCTATGACAATACCTCTTGTGCCCCAAAGAGTAAAAGCTATAGTTGCTAAAATTGTAGTAAGACTTATGTTTACAATATTGTTTGCAATTAAAATAGTATTTAATAGCTTTTCCTTGTTATCTAATAATCTGCCTGTTCTAATCGCATGTTTGTTACGTTTGTTTCGTAAAAAACGAATACGTAGTTTGTTAACCGATAAAAAAGCGCTTTCAGAGGCAGAAAACAGCATAGAAAGTAATATAAGAACAAAGGCTATAATGAGAAGATGAATTATAGTATCTAAAGGAGGTCGACTATCCATCTAATTAGAATTTTCTGCTTTTTGGGCAGCACCAAGCTGCTCAATAATTTCTAAAAGTTGTTTTGCTTTATCAGATTCTGGAGCTGCATCGTAACTTTTTTCTAAAAGTTCTATTACTTCTTTATTTGGTTTTCCGCTTTTTGCTGCAAGAAATGCAATAGAATAAAAAACTTCTTGGGTATCTTCCTTTGTAAGTAAGTTTTCTGTTTCAGTTAAAATACTAAAACAGTTTACAGCACCTTCTATGTCATTTTTTTCAAGATATGACTGTGCGTCTGAATATGCAATTTGAAGTTTGTATTTGCCAAGTAACCCACTTTTGTTTTCAGGATCAAGTTTGGGAATTTGGTGTATAGTATCTCGCATTAATAAACGATATTGAATGGGTAAATTAGTATACATTGCATCTATTGCTTTAATTTTTTGCATACCTTCTTTTTTTTCTATTGAGTTCTCAAGTTCTAAAAATTTTGAAACAGATTTTTCGTTTGTTTGAATAAGAGCAAGTACCCCTTCAGCTGTTGTAAACTCACCTGTTTGTAGTTGTGTAAAAGGAATCCCGTTTTTGGTAAGCAAAAGAAAAGCTGGCATTGATTGTATTCCCATTGTAAGTGCTAAAAAATAATTAAATTCCGCAATATCAGCTGGGACAGTTTCATCATTCCCGTCTATATCGATAGACAGCAAAACAAATGATTTAGCTACAGTCTTCATAAAATCGTTGTTATCTAAAATTTGTTTTTTTACAAGGGCGCTTTTGTGGTCCCATGCAAGCCCGGTAAACACGACGAAAATTGCTTTGTCTTTTTGTTTTGCAATACTAATCGCAGTTTCGTAATCAGTTTCCCATGAAAAAGTTTCTTTGTTGCACGAGTTAAAAAAAATAGTTGTAAAGATGAGTATGCAGAAACTAATAAATAATGCTGTTCGCTTTTCGGCGATTGTATGTATCATTTTTTCTCCAAATTAAAAATACAAGTTTTTAATAATCTACTGAAAATAAGACACCCCGGCAGAAAAAATATCTTGTGTTTTATTGCCATCGTAATTTTTTATAAGATTATTCTGTGTTTCACGGGTGATTGTGCGCTCTGAATGTGCCATTTTACCCAAAATACGACCATCAGGGCTGGTAAGGCTTTCGATTGCAAAAGCAGACATGTTTGGGTTTGCAGGTTCTTTTATAGCTGGGTTTTCTGTTTGATCAATATATTGTGCAAATACTTGCCCGTTTGCAAATAGTTCATGAGCCAATGCTTCGTTACAAATAATACGACCTTCAGCATGTGATATTGGTAAATCATGTATTCTATTAAGAACACTTTTGTGGTGTGCCCAAGGGGAAATAGCTGAAGTAAGGCGTGTTTTTACCATGCGCGAGATATGTCGGCCAATTGGATTAAAGGAAACTGTAGGCATGTCTGCTAAAGGGGTGCGTATTTCACCGTAGGGGATTAGCCCTGATTTAATAAGTGCCTGAAAGCCATTGCAAATACCAAGTATGAGACTGTCTCGCTGTTTAATACCATTCATTAAAGCATCTGCTATGCGATTTTGTCTAAGTACATTTGTAATAAATTTACCAGCCCCATCAGGCTCATCACCTGCACAAGAGCCGCCACTTAGAGCAAGAATCTGTGCTGTAGAAAGTTCTTTTTCTAATTCCTTAAATGATTCTTCTAATGCTTGTGGAGTATTATTGCGAAAAAGCAGGATTTTTGTATTAGCGCCTGCAAGTGAAAATGCGCGAGCCATGTCATATTCGCCGTTTGTACCAGGAAAAACAGGTATAAGAACACGAGGTGCGCGATTGTTTTTGGTTATGATATTATATTTTGCTGTAGTCGATTGAACAGAGCTATGTTCGTTTTGTGCAAAAGCAGGCATTGGAATAGTAGCTTTTTTATCAAAAAGAGGGGGGAAAACCTGTGCGAGTGTAGATTCCCACGCTTTTTCTGCTTCTTCAAGACTAATAGTTGTGCTACCAATAGAAATAGTGGGCTCCGTAGTAGTTTTACCAAGTGAATATATGTTTTTTGTTTCGGCCTGTTCATCTTTTGCCAAATTTATAAGGTTTTCTGATGTTTCTACAATAATCGAGCCATAGAAAGGTAAAAACCATTTAGCGTTAGTATTGTTTTCATCATCTGTTTTAAGGGTCAAAAATGCTGTCTCATCAAGGCTCAGTCCAATTTTATTACCAAAGGCCATTTTGCTTATAGCTTCTGCTACTCCTCCAGCAGAAATAGTGTACATTGCAGAAACTTTACCAGCTTTATTTAAATTATAGAGCAATGAGGCGTTTTGCTTAAAAGCAGTAAAATCTGGTGCAAGCGTATCCTTAAAAGGGGTATGCATAAGATAGAGGTTTTTATTGCTTTTGGTTAATGCACCGCCTTTTATATATTTTGCTTCCTCTGTTGTTATTGCAAATGAAACGAGAGTAGGAGGAACGTTGAGGTCTTCAAAAGAGCCGCTCATGCTATCTTTTCCACCTACTGAAGGTGTTCCCATTTCTTTTTGTGCAGACAGAGCTCCAAGAACTGCTGCAGTTGGTTTGCCCCAGGATTCTGGGCTATTGGTGCGTTCAAAATACTCTTGAAAGGTGAGTCGGCATAATTCTGGGTTTCCACCCATTGCCGAAATTTTGGCAAGAGAGTGTAAAACGGCATATTGTGCACCATGCCACGGACTCCAGCTGCTAACATGTGGGTCATATCCATAGGTCATAAGGCTAGCTGTGGTTGTTTCTCGCGGATATGTTACTGGTATTTTTGCTGCGCAACCACTTTCTGGTGTGCTTTGAAATATACCGCCCATAGGCAGGAGTACTGTGGAGGCTCCTATTGTGCTATCAAATTGCTCGCTGAGTCCGCGTTGAGAGCACGTAGCCAAATCTGACAAGTTTGTAAGCCATGCACGTTTAAGGCCCTTGTCGAGAGTGTTTGAAACTGAGGTAAGTGGTTTTAACAATGGGGAGTCTTTTTTTTCAGGCGCTGTAATGTGTGCACGTGCAGAACGAGCTGCTCCTGCCGTATCTAAAAAGTCTCGGTCTATATCTACAATGGTTTTTCCGCGCCATGTTAATACAAGTTTTTTTGTGTCGGTAACCTTGGCTATTAGGGAGGTGTTTAGGTTTTCTCTTGCTGCCGCTGCACATAGTTTTTCAACATCTTTTTCGCGTACAACAAGTGCCATACGTTCTTGGCTTTCAGAAATAGCTAATTCTGTGCCATTTAGTCCCTCATATTTTGTAGGTACCTTATCGAGGTCTATAAGCAAACCAGGAGCCAATTCCCCAACAGCAACAGAGACGCCACCAGCTCCAAAGTCATTACAACGGCGAATCATTTTGCTTACCGAGGGGTTACGGAACAAGCGTTGTATTTTACGCTCTTCTATAGCATTACCTCGTTGTACTTCTGCAGCAGCTGTGACCTTTGATTTTTTTGTTTGTTCTTTTGATGAGCCAGTTGCTCCACCAATGCCGTCGCGTCCAGTTGGACCACCAACAAGCACCACGCAATCTCCAGGTTCTGGTTCTTCTCTCATTACCGAATCAGCAGGAGCTGCTGCAATAACTGCCCCGAGCTCCATGCGTTTTGCTTCATACCCCGGGTGGTATATTTCAGATACCTGTCCTGTTGTTAGTCCAATTTGATTTCCATAATTACTAAAACCTCGTGCTGCATCGCGGGTTATTTTTATTTGTGGTAATTTTCCAGGTCGTGTTTTTTTTATAGGTACAGTAGGATCCGCACTGCCAGTTACTCTAAGAGATTGGTATACCCATGAGCGCCCAGAAAGGGGATCACGAATAGCGCCTCCCACACAGGTTGCAGCTCCGCCAAAAGGCTCAATTTCTGTTGGGTGGTTATGAGTTTCGTTTTTAAACATTACGAGCCATTTTTCTGTAGTCTTATCGGTAAAATGAACATCAATATAGATAGAGCAAGCGTTAATTTCTTCAGAAAGTTCTATGTCATCTAGCTTTCCATGTTTCTTTAAATATTTAGCACCAATGCATGCTATGTCCATAAGGCAAACAGGTTTGTCTTTTTCTGCATATAATTCTGTGCGCATTGTGTCATAGTCTTCTATAGACTCAATAATTGGGGCTGTAAGAGCTCCTTCGGCAACTTCAATCTCATCAAGTATTGTATTAAAGGTTGTATGACGACAATGATCGCTCCAATAAGTATCAAGTACTTTTATTTCAGTTTCAGTGGGGTTACGGTTTTTTTTAATGAAATATTGTTGTAAAAATTCAATATCTGCTTGATCCATTGCAAGATCCATGTTTTCACAAACAGCAAGAAGTTCTTTGCTGTCTTTTTTTATAAAGTTTTGGATAATAGGTATATCAGGGGGGATCATTGTTTTCAATTTTAATGTTTGAGGTATATCTGCTGATGCAATACGAGAATCAACAGGGTTAAATAAATAGTTTTTAATAGTTTTAAGGTCAGAAAGAGAGACTTTTCCAGTGAGAATAACCAGCTTTGCGCATTGTACGATAGCTTTTTTTGTCTCGTTTATAAACTCTGCGCCTAATAAAGACAGGCATTGCTCAGCAGAGTCTGCACGTTGATCGTATTGACCAGGTAATAATTCCCAGGCTATAACCAGTTGGTTTTCCTCGATTTTAGGTGCCTTTGTTGAGTAATTATCGATTTGAGGCTCAGAAAATATTTTTTCTGTGGCAACTAGCGCACGTTCTTTTGATATATTTTCTATATCATAGCGGTTAAGGTAACGAACTGCAGTAACATCTGTAATTCCCAGTAAGCCATTAATCTCGTTTAGTATACGAGATGCTTCATTTTCAAAGCCTTTTTTTCTTTCAACATAAATACGAAACATTTTAGTATTATAGAGAATAAAACAAGAAGTTTAAAGAGAAAAGGTTGAATTCATCGATAAAAAAAGGTAGTGCTATTGTGTTATTATTCTTGCAATTAATATATAATTACAATCAACAATGAGAAATGAGGAGTAACCAATGAAGAAATTTGTTCTATCTATTGTAATGATGAGTGTTTTAGTGCCTGTGAGCCTTTTTGCAAAGCCAAGCTACGAAGAAGTTGTAAATACGGTTAAAAGCGTTATGGGTGTTTATGGCCTGTCATTAATGAGCGGTATGTTTGGCCCTGCTATTCTGGTGGCGCTCTAGAAATAGATGCTGAGGAAAATTGTATGGGATATACGTTTAGCTACAATAACTTTCCAGCAAAAACATTTTTAAATAGTATGAATGCTATGAGTGCTATGATGGGGGAATTAAACGATGATGAAGAGTTAGAATGTCCTTTTGATACCATGAGTGGCGTTATAAAAACAAAAGGTGCTATCGATAACCTTGATATGAATATTGATCTTACATTAAAAGGAGGGGGTGTAAAAACTCTAAAACTATATGTTAATACTGATGATAACGAGGCAACAGTGATTGTTAATGGACAAGAGTATTCGAATCTAGAAGAAGTGTTCGAAGATTTATAAAACAGAGCAAAAGGGATAAATCAAAAAAACATTTAGACGGTGTTTTTTATCGAGCGGATAAGTCGATGGCTCATAGTCAAGAAAAATGGCTTTAGTATTTAAAAACAAAGTTGTAACAATCCCTTTTTTCGTATATTCTTACATGGTAGTTTCATACATATACAAAAGGGGGCTTGTGTGGAAGAAATATTAAATTTATTACAAGATAATGCACGTTTATCAGTAGAAGATATTGCAGCTATGACAAAAAAAACAATTGAAGAAGTTGCTGCTATTATATCCCAATTTGAAAAAGATGGTGTTATTCTTAAATATGCTACTATTGTAAATCCTGAAAAAGTAGAAAATCCTAATGGTACTGTAAAAGCCGAAATTGAGATTCGAGTGCAACCAGAAAGGGAATATGGATTTGATGCCCTCGCCGAACGTATCTATCGATATCCACAGGTAAAATCAGTTTATTTAATGAGTGGTGGATATGATTTAAAGGTTATTATAGAGGGAGAATCTTTACAAGAAGTTGCTTTTTTTGTTGCTCGTAAGCTTTCTACCTTAAACGGTGTGCGCGGTACAAAAACTCATTTTTTTCTAAAAACATATAAAGAAAATGATGTGCTGTACGTCGATGAAAAAAAAGATTATCGTGAAGGGGTAAGAGCATAATGTCCTCCAAAAAAAAAGCTGAAAAGGGATCCTGCAATTTCAGAGAGGATAGATTTTCTTATAAAATGGTAGAAATAGCACCTTCAGGCATTCGCAAATTTTTTGACCTCATAATAGGAAGAGATGATATTATTTCTCTAGGCGTAGGAGAACCAGATTTTTCGACTCCATGGGTTATGAGAGAGGAAGCTTTTTATCATTTAGAACAGGGGCATACCTCATACACTTCTAATTGGGGAATACAAGAATTACGGGATGAAATTGCCAATTATTTAACAAAATATAAATTAGAGTATAATTCTGCTAACGAAATTTTGGTTACAGTTGGTGTGTCTGAAGGAATAGATGCGGCGCTTCGTGCCATATTAAACCCTGGAGATGAAATAATTGTATGTGAGCCATGTTATGTTTCGTATCAGCCACTTGCAGCTTTATGTAATACAAAACTGATTCATTTAGATACGTCAAAAAGCAATTTTTATCCTACTGCAAAAGATATTGAAAATGCAATTACAGCAAAAACAAAGGCTGTTATGATTTGCTCTCCAAGTAATCCGACAGGAAGTATGATCCCTGCAGAAGAGTTAGAACAGATAGCAAAGGTTGTAAAAAAACATAAAATATGGGTATTAAGTGACGAAGTCTATTGTGAGCTTGTGTATGATAACAACAAACATACTTCTATTGCTTCATTTGCAGGTATGAAAGACTATACTATTGTGCTCAACGGCTTTTCTAAGGCCTTTGCTATGACTGGTTGGCGAATTGGCTTTATGGCAGGGCCTGCTGACCTAATGGAACAGGTTCATAAATTGCATCAGTATTCTTCTATATGTGCACCAATTATGAGTCAATACGCAGCCTTAGAAGGCCTGCGTAACGGATGGAAAGATGTTGAACATATGAGAATTAGATACCAACAACGTAGAAACTTAATGTATAAGTGGTTTAGGGAAATGAATGTTCCTGTTATAGAGCCGGAAGGGGCTTTTTATATTTTTGCCGATATTCGTAAAACCGGATTAACGTGTGAGCAATTTGCTACAGAGCTTATAGAAAAACATAAGGTTGCAGTTGTTCCTGGTACTGTTTTTGGGGAGGCTGGAGAAGGTTTTATACGTTGTTGCTATGCAACCGATATTGATAAAATTAAAGAAGCCTTAAAACGAATAGCTGTAATGGTTGCTGAATATAGCTAATTTTTTGCTTATAGCGGAAGGCTGTTTTTACGAGCGGTAGTCTATGCCCGAGTTTTTTGTAAAAAATGTAACATTCTCTTATCCTGATTCTGGGATTAAGGCAATAAAAAATGTGTCTTTTAGCATTCGTAGTGGTCAGTACATTGCAGTTTTGGGTGCAAACGGTTCTGGGAAAAGCACTCTTGCACGTTTGCTAACTGGTTTTCTAGAGCCTGACTCTGGAAGTATTACTGTAGACGCTTTGACTGGTATTGTTTTTCAATCTCCTCGGGATCAAATAATTGCGGAGACCTTAGAGCGTGATACAGCATTTGGTTGTGAAAATCTAGATTGTACTGATGCTGAAACAGAAAATCGTGTTGTAGATTGTCTAACACTCATAGACCTGCTTTCGAGACGAAGTGAAAAAGTAACAACGCTTTCGCTCGGTCAAAAACAAAAACTTGCACTAGCAGGAATCCTTGCTTTATCACCTGAAGTTTTGGTATTGGATGAAGCCGTTTCTATGGTTGATCCAGAGATGCGATATTTAATTTTAGATTATCTTGATACATGGCATACAGCTTCGCGTACTATAGTGCATATTACCCATGATATTGAAGAAGCAATGCGTGCCCAAAGAATTATTGCTATAGATGATGGTGCTATTGTTTTTGATGGGACATGCAAAGAATTTTGTGCGCATAAAGATATTTCTGAGAAAATGTTTGGTGTAGCCCCTGCTTCTCTGCGTAACAAAACAATTGTCCCTGAGAGGGGTATTGGTAAAAATGCTCAGTCAAAAATTGGGCTTTTAATGCAAGATGTCAGTTTTGTTTATGACAAAGAAGATCGGCATATACATGGTGGGGTGCATAATATATCTTTAGCATTTGATCAGGGAAGTCTCACCGCTCTTATGGGGGCTTCAGGCTCAGGTAAAAGCACGATTCTTGAACTTGCTATGGGGTTGCTCATTCCTGATAGTGGCAAGATAACTGCGGTTTCTACCCCTAAAAATTCAGATTCGCGACCAGTCCTCGCATTACAAGAAACAGAAAGTGCTTTATTTGAGCAATTTGCTGCAGATGATGTAGCTTTTGGACCAAGGAACCAGGGGTTGGCAGGAAAAAAACTAAAAGACCAAGTACGTCTTGCTATGGATACTGCAGCAGTCCCTTTTGATACGTATGCTGAGAGAAGAACCTATACATTATCAGGTGGTGAAAAACGCAAAGTTGCATTAGCAGGGATTATTGCAATGCGCAGTAATGTATATTTGTTTGACGAGCCTACTGCAGGGCTTGATCCTAAAAGCAGGCATCAGGTTATGAATATGCTGGCAGCTTTAGCTGCAGCAGGTAAAACCGTTGTGTTTTCGACACATCGTAATGAAGAAGGTGATTTTGCCCATCGTTGTATAAAGCTTATTGACGGCAAAATTATAAATGACACAAACCCAATACAAACATCAAATCTTAAACAAAAAAGCAATTATAATTTGGTTAATGTGGAAGCAGAAAATGTTTCTATGCTTGATGGACTGCGTCAAACCTCAAAAGGCTTGTATAGCAAAAAAAAATCACTGGTGCATAATCTAAATCCTATTGTCAAATATCTTGTGTTTTTAGCTGTTTTTATGACAGGTATTGTTGTTCAAAATATATCTATGCTTTGTGGTATTGTTATTCTTTCTCTTGTGTATGTGATGAGCGCAAAATATTCTCTATTAACATTATTTAAAACATTTGTTAAATTTTTGCCTTGGATAGCATTGTTTGCCGGTTTTCAGTTTTTACTATTTCCTGCTCAAGAAGGAGAAATTATATACTGGAGTTGGAAATGTATAAGCATTAGTCCTTCTAAGCTGCAATTAGTATTAAAAACAATGTTACATGTTGCGGCAGCGTTATCTGCTATCACTGCTTTTTTATACTCAACAGAAGAAACAGAAATTCTCGATGGCCTACAAATGCTTTGCTCTCCGCTTGATAAAATGGGACTAAAAAGTAAATATGTTGCCATGACAGCATCTTTAATATTTAGATTTGTCCCTCTTTTAGCAGATGAGGCTGTGCAAATAATAAAAGTGCAAATAATAAGGGGTGGCCTTAAAACTGCTAAAGGACCACTTCAAAAAACAAAAAATTTATTACCCTTGTTTGTCCCTCTTATTGTGCAAACATTTAAACGTGCAGAAGCAGTAGGCGATACGTTAGATGCACGGTATTTTTAAAAACTAGACTACTTGACATTACTTACCGTTCGGTATATAACTAAGCCATGGGTAATGAAAAGACAAATAAGAAAAAAGAATTATTAGCTGTAGCTCTGCAGTTGTTTTCAAAAAGAGGATATGAAGGCACCAGTGTTCAAGAAATTGTAAACCGTGCGGGAGTTACCAAACCAAGCCTTTACTATTTTTTTAAAAGTAAACAAGGAATATACGAAGCCTTATGGGAAAAATATTTTATTCCTTTTTGTGAAGCTATCGAAAAAGCAGCGAGCTATGAGCCATGTCCCACTGATTATAACAAAGATGTATTTCCACAACTTTGCCATATTGCACAGTATTATTATGACTTTTCAAAAAACAATCCTGTCTTTTTTAAGCTAATGCGTTCGCTGCAATATGCTCCCGTAGATGCTGATGGAATTGACAAGGTACAGACAATGTATTGTATGCAGTTTTCAGTAATAAAAAAATTTTTTGACAAAGTAGCAAAAACACATGGTAATGTAGGTAAAAAAACGGATTTGCTTTCACATATTTTTATTGCTGATATATATTCGGGTATTCGAGCAAATATCAAAGCCGAAACAATTGTAAATTTATTTATGCATGGTATTTTTTAAAACCATGCACAATAGGAGAAATATATGAGTTCGTGGTATGAAGAGGCTGTTTTTTATCAATTTTATCCTATGGGTATAACAGGAGCTCCCGAGCATAATGGATGGGATTGGTCGGGTCCTTGGAATGGTGCATTAGCACCAACGAATCGACTTGAAAAAACACTTAATAATGATGTATGGATAGAACATTTAAAAAAGCTGGGTGTTAATGCGGTGTATTTTTCGCCAGTGTTTCAAAGTGATAGACATGGATATGACACCCGCGATTATTATACTATAGATAGTCGTCTAGGTAGTAATGAAGACTTCGCTCGGTTATGCAAAACGTTACATCAAAATCACATTCGTGTCGTTTTAGATGGTGTTTTTAATCATGTAGGGCGAGGGTTTTGGGCTTTTAGAGATGTTCAACAACACAAACAAAACTCTGTCTATAAAGATTGGTTTTATATTGATTGGAATCGTAATTCATATGATAACGATGGCTTTTGGTATGAAGGCTGGGAAGGGCATTTTGATCTTGTAAAATTGAACCTAAAAAACCCTGCTGTTGTAGAGCATCTTTTCGGCGCTATAAAAAAATGGGTAGAGCTTTTTAATATTGATGGTATCCGCTTAGATGTAGCCTATTGTTTAGATGATGATTTTTTAAGACAATTAGGAGATTATACTGCACAATTTTCATCTGATTTTGTTTTAATAGGTGAAATTATTTATGCGCACGATATGCATCGAGTAAACACAGGCTTATTACATAGTTGTACTAATTATGAATGCTATAAAGGTTTGTGGTCGAGTTTAAATACGAAAAACATGTTTGAATTAGCCCATTCTCTTAAGCGACTTTTTGGCCATGGCGGGCTGTTTTTTCAAAAACAACTTATGAATTTTGTTGATAACCATGATGTTAGTCGTATTGCAAGTCAAATAAAAAACAAGGCCTATTTACCCCTTGTTTATGGAATTTTATTTGGCATGCCTGGCACGCCTTCTATTTATTATGGTAGTGAATGGGGTGTTGAGGGTAAAAAAGAAAAAGGAGATGGGGTATTGCGTCCTAAACTTGAGAGTCCTGCTTGGAATTCCCTGTCTAATTTTATAGCAAAGCTAGCGTTTTTGAGACATACTAATCCGGCTTTGCAAACCGGTGCGTATGAACAACTAATGCTCACTAATACTCAATTTATTTTTAAGAGAAGTACACATGAGCAAGAGATTGTAGTGTGTGTGAATTTGGATGAAAATAAATATGTAGCTCATCCAAAAGGGAAAAGCTCCGATGGTGGATATAAAAGTTTTGACGGGCTGTATGGTACTTATACAAACGCATATACAGACGAAAAGCACCATTTTAATGGATGTGTGTCGTTACCACCTGTAAGTGTTCTATATTATAAAAAAGCATAGTTTTATTAGGCCATGCAGGCTTAAAATCTAAAGCGTAAGCCTGCACTTGCAGAAATTGTATACATTAGCGTATTAGGAAATTGTACTAGATATCCAACTTTAAGAGGGATAGAAAAGTGTTTTGCTATTAAAAACTCTGAGCCAATTCCAGTTGCTAATGTAATATCAGCTTTGAATGTATTATTGGTCGTATACCCTCTATGGCCAGCTTGTCCCCACATAAAAACATCTGCTGCAAAAGCATCGGTAAAAATGTTTTCATAAACCAAGTACTGTATGTCAGCAGAAATTAAATAATCTAAGCCAGTATGTGGTTGGGTAACAGAGTAGACAGCGCCTCCTGCAAGTTCTAAGCCAAATCTAGATGAAAACCAATGGTGGTATTGTAGTTGAGGTACAATGTTTTTACCTACTATCTGTGCATTTATGCCGATTGCACTAGAATAGTCAGTAATTGAATAATCTGTAAAATAATTTTGATTATTTGCAAAAATCATTGATGTAAAAGCAAATGCAGCTACTATCAGAATAAGTCGTTTTTTCATGTATAACCTCTCTCTCTATTTATACGTATAACTATAATAC
>DASRMY010000098.1:0-2013 GCA_035647695.1 Treponemataceae bacterium
GACAATAATAAAACTAAAAAAACAAAACAAAAACACTAAAATTGAGGCAGAAGCTAACGATGGAAGTAATTGAAATATTGTTACCGTTCTAAAAACACGGTTTTCACTGGCTCCTAAAAGGCGTGCCGAATGAGCCTCATCCTGTGGTAGTTGTGACCACGTATCAGCAACTGTTTTCATAATAAGTGGAAAATTATAAAAACCTTGAGCAATTATAATACCCCAATACGAATATAAAAATACTATGGGTGCCGAGGTAAAACCAAAAACGTGTTTTACAAACCTGTTTAAACTGCCGTTCATACCAAACGCTAGCACAAACCCCAGCGCTATAAGCAAAGGCGGTATACATAAAGGAACAGAAGATAGAGATACGAGTGTTTTTTTCCCAAAAAAACGTCTGTGAGATACAAAAAAAGCTGCTGGGAGTCCAACCAGAACTGCTATAGCTGTAGATCCTAAAGCAATTTTTAAGGTGTAAATCATAGCGCTAAAAACCGGTTTAAGAGCCATGCTCGTTTCTGTCACAACAAAGCCTGTTTTTTCAGGATTCCAAAGTGAGGAAAAGGCAGATACAAAGGGTAGTATAAAAAAAACACACAAAAGGCCTGAGAGTATAAAAGCTGTTATTGTTATTACTTTTTTCATATACTACCCATATGCAAAAAACGCATTTTTTACTTAGTTGTGAGCACATTCATAATCTGCCCTACTGCATTGCTTAGGCTTGTATTGTCTACAAAAAGTTGTTTGTTAGCTTGCGGTGCTGCTGCATACGAAGGTGGCAAAGATACATTTTTATTAACAGGATACATCCATTGGGTAAGCGGAAGAGCGTTTTGAGCTTCCTCTGTAATTAAAAAATCAATAAATGCTTTTCCACCCTCTGGATTTAAAGCATTCCTTACAAGCCCTGCTCCTTCTATTTGCATAATATGCCCTTGGGGAAACAGCAGCGCCTGATACCTCTGTGAGTTTTCACATTCAACATGGTATGCAGGACTTGTTATATAGCTAATTACAAGAGGTGCTTCTCCCGAAGTAAACAAGCCATATCCTGTATCCCAACTAGGCGCCATTGTTAGAATATTATTTTTTAGGAGCGTCCAATAATCAAGATATTTATCACCAAAAACGGCTACAGTCCATGCAGCAAACCCTAAACCTGGGGTTGATGTTCGAGGATCTAAAAGTATAATTTTTTTTTCGTATAGAGGCTTTGTTAAATCTTCTAAACAGGTCGGAACAGCAAGGTTGCTTAGGGTATCATAAATTATAGTAAAATAACTCCAATCGTATGGAGTCATAAGCCATTCTTCATCTAAAATTACAAATGAATAAAGAGCTTCAGTACCAGTAGGTTTATACGGTACCATAATATTGTTCTCTCGTGCTACATCTATTTGATTATTGTCAATTCCAAGTAAAACATCTGCCTGGGGTGCATCTGATTCAAGTATCGCACGACTCATTATTTGAGCTCCATCACCACTAGAAATAAACGTTACTGTGTAATTAGTTTTTTCTTCAAATAATCTTGTAATTTCAGGGCCTGCTCCCCAATCGGTCAAAAAGGAGTCGTAGGTGTATACGACAACCTCTTGTGCTCTAAAATCCCTTTGATTGTTTACAGCTTCTTTTGAACCACTGGCAACCAATACACCTAGTAGTGTTGTTAATAAAATAAGAATAGAAAAGTTTTTTTTCATAACTTCCTCCGCCGGCATTATCCGGATCAGGTTGGGACAGCTATACAGCCAGTCCTACGGGTATACTCTCAGCAAAATGAAACAATACATAATTTCATCGCACCCCATTAGGCATATACTATAGTTAAATGCTTTGTTTGACAACTAGGCATTTAAGCGTATTATAAATCTTCTAAGCGTTTTAAAAATAATATTTGAGGAGTATCGAGGACAAATTCTGCAAGATTTTCTGCAGATATTTTTTTTGGACTCCTAATAACCGCCTCTGCGTGCACACAATTTTTTTCACGAACAATTTTAAATC
>DASRMY010000099.1:0-2714 GCA_035647695.1 Treponemataceae bacterium
GACAATAAGTGTTTAATTAAAAAAAAATCATGCTCGTTTAAAGGAACAATATCTTTATTGCTTTTTAAAAACCTATAAAACCCCTGTGTTCGTCGCATAATATCATATAAATCAGCATCAATGGTTTTTGTTTCTATAAAAATATAACCAGGAAAAACAGGTTTTACTTCGCAAATGAATTTGCCACGTTTTTTAATTTTAAGTTTTCTCTTAAGAAAATGAAATTTTTGATTTTCTTTACGGTGTGAAAGGTTTTTAGAAACATTTGAAATATAATGATCTTCACACAACGTTTTAACTTGCGCCGCAAAATAATTCATCATAAACACTATAGCACAAGAATTAGCTTCCTTCAATCTACTATTTTACTAATATACGGTTGTTACTATTCCGATAAAATAGAAAGAGGTAATTGATGAAAACAATAAAAAAAATTATTATTCTACTTATAATAGGATCCATTACTATGTCTGCATGTGGTAAAACAATTACAATTCTTTCTTGTCAAAACAATGCAGGTACGGATAAAATTCTTGACGTTGTTACGCACATAGAGACAGGTATTATGGACGTACTATTTGATTCAGGACACATAGTTACATCAGAGGAAACAATAGTACATGAAAACATGGAGAAAAAGTTTAACGACATAGTATATTATTATAAGACTGAAAAAAATGTGCAATATATTGTATATATAGAATTTGTATTTAAAACAAATGATAAAAAGCATTCTGAATATGCAGGATACAATAAACTTTCTGAAATATATTGGAAAGTAATAAAGATACATAATAATACAATTATAGGTGAAAAAAGACAAAACTTAGGTGAAAAAAATGTTAATTTTTATAATGATGTTACTGAATGTGGTAAATTGGGAAAATTAATCGGTATGGATATAAACACTATAATTGTTAATGAATAAAGGGGAGGATGAGGTGAAACATATAACCGAAAAAATTATAGCTATTATATTTATAGCATGTTTGCTTATTTCAGCACGTAAGCCATCTATGGATGGAAGAGCTCTTGTTGCAGAAAAAGGAGAGCTTCCAGTGGGCTTATTTGCAAAATCTGCTACATATTTACCGGGGGATACTGTAATGGTTACAAATCCAACAACACATGTACGCATAGAAGTAATGATATTTGGCAGTTTTGACTCATCAGAAGGTGTTGCAATAATTCTCTCTCCTGAAGCAGCAAAAGAACTTTTTATAGAAAAAGGTAGAAGCTCTCTTGTTCAGATAACAAAGAGTGATATAAAAAATACGGAAACTGCCTTGTTTGGTGAATCAATTCAACCAAAACAAGATTCTGTCGATCCCGATAGAGAACCAATGTATCATGTTCAGGACTCAGTCCCGTATAAAGAAATAACTGATGAAAAAGAGGCTGTTAAAGTGTCCGAACACATAAAAAAAACGGATATACAGAAGCCAGTCGAAGGTATTGAAGAAAACATACTATCAGAGGAACCTGAGAAAATTGAAGGCGTTGTAATAGTTGAACGAAATGAAACTGTAACAAAAACTGAAATAATAAAAGAACCTGAACGTAGTACAGAATCTGAAATTACAGAAAAAATAGATATTACAGAAGAAGATACGCTTACAGAAGAAGATTTGTTACACGAAGATATTAAAAATGGCATTGCTATAGTAGAAGAACAAATAAATGAAAGTGAGAATGAAAGTGAGAATGAAAGTGAGAATGAAATGTTTTTTTCACCATTTGCTGAAAACCTAGAAGATATTGAACCACGTTTTACAGATGAGATAGCTGAAATTACTGAAGAGGCAGAAGAAGTTGAGGTTACTGCAGAAGCAACAGAAAAAACTGCAATGCTTGAAGAACACGAGTCCACAGACATAACAGCTCAAGTTGATGATGAGGAAGTTTTAGAAGAACCTGCTATGACAGAAGAAACTCAAATAATCGAAGAAAATGAATATGTTGCAACAACGAACGTGATAGATGAGATAAGTTCTGCTGAACAATCAGAATATATTGCAGATGTAAATCTTAAAGATGATATCGAAATTATAGATGAGCTTGCTGTTGATGAAGCTTCTGAAATTATAGATGATGAATGGTATGAGACAATTTCACTTGATGTAAAAGACTCGGAGTTATTAGATGAGCCCGAAATAGAAATGGTAGACGATACTGAACCAAATATTTTGGTGGCAGCTGAAACCAAACCTCCCAGCAATGATGTAATTATACTAACTCCTGCACCAGTTGACAGTGATGACTCTATAGCTATGGTTCAAGACGCTAATGCTTTTCTTCCTGCCATAGAACCAGACGAGTTAGAAAGAGATGTTTCGGACATTAATTTTTTTGACTATCTTGTAGATGATGTTGAAACGTTAGGAAGTGGAAATTATTATATTCAACTTGCCACATATAGAGAGTCAAAAAACATAGAAAATCTTATAGCTAAATATGCAAAAAAATATCCTATTAAACTTATCAAATACAGTACATTAAATGCATATCGAATTATAGTAGGACCATTAAACCAAGATGAATATGCGATTGTATTAAAGCGGTTTGTATCATATGGATTTACAGATGCTTTTTTACGAAAAATAAAATAGTTTCTTAGTGCTGGGTTGCCTAAAAAGTATGTTAGCCCGCTTAAATTATTGTGCCATCAGGAATGATGGCATTTTTTTTAATAACAATAATACCATCTTTTATAT
>DASRMY010000100.1:0-7272 GCA_035647695.1 Treponemataceae bacterium
GTGTTTAAGTATAATATTAGTCCTGATTGGGCAGTGTTTGGCGGACGTAGTAAAAATCCTCCAAAATCTAATGTAAATGCAGTATTAAGTTTTTTATATACACTTTTAATGTATCGGATTACCTCTGCTCTTGAGTCACAAGGACTCGATACTATGGCGGGTGTTTTACATGTAATAAACTATGGACGAGCATCCCTCGTATTTGATTTGATGGAAGAATTTAGAACGCCTGTAGCAGATTCAATTTGTTGCTCCTTGTTCAACTTAAAGGTATTAAAACAAGATGATTTTGAAGAAAAAAACTTTTCGCCAAGTGATGAAAATTTTCCATTAGATACTTGCGATAATGAAGAAGCACGCAATGAAAATGCAATGTTAGCCTCAAAAAGTGAAACGGGTATATTATTAACGCAAAACGGGCTTAAAAAAGTAATAAAACAATTTGAAGATAAAATGAACTCTCAGCTGTATTATGAACCATTAGCAAAGAAAATATCGTATCAACGTATTATGATAGAGCAGGGAAAGATTTATAAAAGAGTTATACTTGGTGAAGAAAAAAACTACACACCTTTTAGTTTTAAATGAAAGAATAAAGGATTTAAATGACTTATTTTATAGCCTATGATATTTGTGATCCTAAAAGATTAAGAAATGTTGCAAAAACGCTAGAAAACTTTGGTTTGAGAATTCAATATTCTTTTTTTGAATGTGAAATGGATACTGTTATTTTTGAAAAATTAAAGGCAGAATTACTTAATATTATAAATACCGATAAAGATTCGCTCCATTTTTATCCTTTATGTGACGATTGCTTAAAAAAAACAAAAAGTTTAGGCGATGGTAATATTTATATTCCAAGGAGTTATGAAATACTATGAAACAAAATTTTCATTGGCTAATACTGTATGATATTAGAGATCCTAAGAGGTTGGCAAAAGTTGAAAAAACAGTAAGGTCTTATGCATGGAGAATATAAAAATCTGTTTTTGAAAGTTGTGCAAATGAGGCTGAAATTGATGTGTTAAAAAAAATGCTTAGCCGTATCATTTTAGATGTAGATTTTATCCTTTTTTTTAATATATGTGAGCGTTGTTGGCAAAAGAAAAATATCTATGGCAAAGAAAGCAATGGTAATCCCATGGATGATGATTTTATGATATTATGACAATAATAAAAAATCGCATACCTGCGTTTTTTTCTAATAAGCTAAATATCAGGGTAGGTATGCGAAAGTATATAATTAATTACTAAAAAACAAATTAGGAGGTTCGGAATGTCTTCTATTAGTCAAAATGTGCAAATTTTAAAAAACCGCAGTAGGATATGCGATACTTGCAATATAAGTTTTTATAGTGTAAGATTTTACGGTAGGTGGAGTTAAAATGTATGACCTGATTTAAGGGATTAAGACTGATGGTCATATATTTGTACTGTTTTTCCTAAAGCTAGTTAAAATGTATGACCTGATTTAAGGGATTAAGACCCTGTACTCTTGTCGTGGCATTCCTGCCACGTTCCCCAGTTAAAATGTATGACCTGATTTAAGGGATTAAGACGCTATGCAATTACTGTATCAATATATGAGTCGGCAATTAAGGAGCCATTTATATTAAGCATAGTTAGCAAATAAATTAACTCTAGAGTTTCAGAAACACCATTCTGAAAAAAGTATTACCGCTGGATATCACAAGTGTCTACGGTTGCAATAGAAGCGGGTATAGCAGCTGTTACAATTAACAGTTTACTTGCTAAACTCAAAGATGGTATACTCACTGCTGAACACGAGGGAGACCTGCCAATAAATGATTGAGCATGAAGGGAAAACGTGACCTTCTGCTTGAGCATTAAAAGATACCGGAGGAAAGCACTCGCAAAAGGGGGAGAGTTGGTTGTTATGATTAAAAATAAAACAAAAAAGTTTCTTGGGCATACAATATGGTTCAAGGTATTTCTGACAATACTAATTTTCGTTCCTTCAATTACAGAGCGACCATATAATCCTGTTGAAACTTCAGATGTAATTGCTTCGGTTTTATCACATCCGTTAATAGTAGAAATCGATTTTTTGTTGCCTGTGTTCAAACTATTGTTACTTGCTAGTATGATTATACCGTTTCTCATCCACAGAGATTTTCAAAAGATTTTATTAGTCTATTATGGAATTATACTCATTATTGTGGGTGTTTTTCAGAATATTGCGTATACAGAAACCTACGGGTATGCGTGGTTGGTTGGAAATTCCTTAGGTCAAATAGTAGTTGCACTGTATTGTTTTTATGATGTGTTTAGACAAAAATCAGTTTTAAAAAGACAGTTTGTTAACAAGAAGCGATTATGGTTAATCGTGCCAATGATTATAGCTTTGCTATTACCATACGAAGTAGTTGATACTGTAATAAGGCCTTCAATGAAAACTGTTTTATATAATGAGTCAGGTGTAACGTATTGCATGATTACTCCAATTGTCATTGGTATTATGATTATTTTTTCAAAAGAAATGTACAAGCCTCTGTTGTCTGCTATTTCATATCTTGGTTTTTTGTATGGTTTGTTGAATATGGTAACATGGTTTGGTATTCAAAAAGAAAATTGGTGGATGGGAGTTTTACATCTGCCTTTACTAGTCATTTCGTTGTATGGATTAATCATATCGAATAAAGAAAAGGCGGTTTACTCGTAAGTATGAAAAAGATGTGGACAGAAGAATTTCCGGTGAGAACCTGGGATGTAGACAGAACTGGCCGCTTGCACGTAGCTGCGGCTTTTAATTATTTTCAAGAAATTGCAGGGAACCACGCAGAATACTTAGGTGTAGGCAAAGATGCCTTAGAAAAAACCGGACATGCCTGGGTGCTTTCTCGCATGACTGCAATAATAGACCGCAGGCCACAATGGGGCGAAGTTTTGCAGGCTCGCACCTGGCCTCGGGGAACCGATCGCCTTTTTGCGGTGCGCGATTATGAACTTGTAGACAGTCAAAACAAGATTGTGGGTCGTGGTCGCAGTGGTTGGGTCGTTCTCGATACCTGTAAAATGCGTCCTGTTCGTCCTCAGTTTTTAACCGACACTATTCCTGCACATGAAGATATGAGGGCTCTTTCTCACGGGATAGCATCCTTGAAGGCTTTCGAAAACCTTCGTCCTGCAGGTTCCCGAATTGCTTCTTACTCCGATATCGATTATAACGGACACGTTAACAACGCCCGCTATATTCAGTGGATGCAAGATGTGCTTCCTTCTCAGGAATTAGAAGACGCTTCTACCTTTCACTTAGACATTAACTACCTTTCTCAGGTAGTACCCGCTTCATCTATCGATTTTTTCACCGCCCCCCAACACGACAGCGATGGAAAATCATTCCATGCCTTCGAAGGCCGCCAAGGTGAATCAAGCTCCCCAGCATTCCGAGCAGAATTGAGGATGTAACTTCTTTAAACGAAAGACTCTTTTTTTAGGCGTTTTACAATTCTATAGTAAAAGTACTGCCAGTAAAAGATTCATATTTTTGAGTTCCATTTTCTGTAACTAATGCTACTTTGTACGTAACTTTTGATCTATCCCGTTGGCCTTCAAGCTGGTTTACTGCAATGGTTAATGCGTTAGAATGTGAATACGCATTGAATTCTGTGAGTGCATAATCACCAGTTTGGTAGGAAAATCCTTCTCCGTCGTCAGAGTAAAGGGAGCCAGAGGCTCTACCTGTTTCATCAAGACAAATAAAAAGGGTGATTTCTGTATCATTATAATCAACGGTACTTTGAATTTGTGCACCAGTGCATACTATTGAGCCCCCTTTTTGTAAAAGTCTTACGTGGTGTGGGTCCGCATTAGTATCTTCTCCAGCAATGCAGATTTCACGCCAAATACCTTTTGGCATAGCTGTTTTTCCAGCCCATTGTGGTACTACCATTAAGCAGGGACCAAGTAAAAAGGCTTTGTCTTCAGTTCGCAATGATACATCTGCAGGGTCAGCAAAAAAAACTGGCTGCATTACAGGCAAGCCGTTCACCGAAGCGTCACGAAATTGTGTGTATATATAGGGGAGGAGTTTGTAACGGCGGTTTAATGCTACTCGCGCTGTTTCCTCTACGTGCTCACCAAATGCCCATGGTTCTTGAGGTAAAGAGCTGTCATTAGTGTGTGCGCGAGAAAAAGGAAAAAAAGCTCCCACGGCAATCCAGTCGGCAAAGAGCTCTGCAGAGGCGTTTCCGGCGTAGCCTCCAATGTCTGGGCCACTAAAGGGTTGGCCAGAAAGCCCAAGATTTAAAGACATAGGAATAGACATTTCCATGTGATTACGGTTTGCCACATTATCACCTGTCCATGTTGCAGCATAGCGCTGTGAGCCAATAAAACCTGAACGAGTAAGCACAAAGGGACGTTTATCTGGGTTTGCAGCCATAATTCCCTCTCTGCTTGCCTTAACCATCATTTGGCCATATACATTGTGATATCGATTATGGGTATCAGCTGGAAAGGTATTGTCTCCTCGGTGAATATTTGTTATAGGCATTGTTCCGCCGGGACCATTAAAGACAGCTGGTTCGTTCATATCATTCCAAACACCGTCTATGCCAGTGGCCATAAAGTCTTTATACAGCCCTGCCCACCATGCTCGTGTTTGGCTTCGAGTAAAGTCTGGGAAAACGCAGTTACCAGGCCAAACGCTTCCTGTATAGGTTTTGCCATATAGGTTTTGTACCCAATGGTTACCATCTGTTCCACTATCAAAAACTGAATATCCTTTTTCTGCCTTAACTCCAGGATCTATCATCCAGATAGATTTAAAATCGTTTTGATGAAGATAGTCATTTGTAGATTTTGGATCAGGGAATCGATTATCATCAAAGGTGAAAATGCGATATCCGTCCATATAGTGTATATCTAACCAGATGACATCGATGGGAATTTCTTTTTCACGAAAAGTATCTGCAAGTTCTCTAACACGGGAATCTGGGTAATATGAATAGCGACATTGGTGATACCCCAAAGCCCATAGTGGCGGTAATTCGATTCGCCCAATATAGGCAGACAAGGTTGTGAGTACTTCTTGTGGGGAATTGCCGTTTATTATGCAAATGCGAAATCCAGGTCCAGATGATTCAAAACATATATTGCCTTTTAAGCTTATTTTTTGTCGCCATGTGCTGTCTGCCAATACGCCAAAGGCTGAGCCATCTTTTCTCACAGCTAACACCCATGGATGTGACTGGTAGAGTTGCTTTCCGTTGGCCTTAGAATAGGCATAATTATCAGTGTTCCAAAGAATTGCTTCTTGATTGTTTCGTAAAAGCGGGCCTACGACCTCTCCTGTTCCATAGAGTGTGGTTCCTTCTTCTATTGAAATTTCAAATCCTGTTTGGTCCGCTTCTTCAAAAAAAACGGGCTCAACAGTCCATGTTTTTTTGACTTTTTCTGTTTTTACTGGCTCCTTTTCAAAAGCAAAAGAGGGAAGATTTCCATGGGCGTCATAATTAGCAGGATAAAACAGCGCTGCATTTGGGCCAATCATAACTGCAGATCTTGTTTTAATGTGTTTACGACCCTCTCTAAGTTGCTCGTTTTGATCGCATGCACAGGCTATAAAAATGAAACTTACGACTAAAATACATGTTCTAAATATACGTTGTGTAGTGTGTTTGATAGTGAAACTCCTTTGGTTGAGTTTACAATGTGGCTATTAGGTTAGTCAAGGAGAATTGCTTTTAGCCAAAAGCATGTTATAATCACCTATATTATATAAGGAGGAATTAATGATGAAAATAGTATTAGTTGGGGCTGGAAGTGCGCAATTTGGTTGTGGTACCCTTGGAGATATTTTTTGTAGTAGTCAATTACAGGGTGCAGAAATTACCTTACTTGATATAAATGCTCAGGCGGTTGATACGGTTTTTCAGGTTGCGAAAGATACCATTAAAAAACACGGACTTCAATTTACGGTGAATGCGACGACAGATCGTAAAGCTGCTTTTGTTGATGCAGACTTTATTATTTCTTCTATTGAAGTTGGTGATCGTTTTAAATTATGGGATGAGGATTGGAAGATTCCGTTACAATATGGTTTTAAGCAAGTATATGGTGAAAACGGAGGGCCTGGAGGCATGTTTCACTCGCTTCGTATTGTGCCCGTTATTTTAGATATTGTAAAAGATGCTATGAAAATTTGCCCAGAGGCATATATTTTTAATTTTTCTAATCCTATGACAGCAATTTGTACAACGGTAAAGCGAGCGTATCCAGAGGCTAAATTTATTGGTTTATGTCATGAAATTGCTTCTTTAAATACATGGCTTCCTTCTATTTTATCTATGGACCTAGACGATTTATCTTTTAGGGCTGCGGGGCTAAATCATTTTAGTTGCATGGTTGCATTAAAAGATAAAAAAACAGGTCGTGATTTATACCCAGAACTATTAGATAAAGCCGAGGGTTTTTTTCAGGACGAAAGTGGGTTTTCTGATGTTTTAGATAAATACCGCGAAACAGGAAGTTTGGTAGAATCTGAAAAATATTATAGAGAGCACGGTTCTAGTAAAAGTAAGTATACGTGGGCTGATCGTAAGCTTGTAAAGTTTATGCTTAAAAATTATCAGTTGCTTCCTATAACTACAGATAGTCATTTTGGTGAATATTTGGGTTGGGCTTATGATGTTGTAGATCATAGAGGTATTCTTGATTTTTATGATGTCTATAAAATAATGATGATGCAAGAAACCAGACACCATATTAATCTAAAAACTTCTGAGCGCGTTATTCCAATTATAGATGGCATTTTAAGTGATGCAAGTTTTGAAGAAGGTGCTGTAAATATTATTAACGAAGGATTGATAGAAGATCTTCCTTCATGGATTGCTGTCGAAGTACCTGCTATAGTCAATAAAAGTGGAGTAAAAGGAATACCTTTTGCAGCTTTACCAAAAGGATACTTAGGCTTGCTTCGTTCTTATTGTAGTGTGTACGATCTTACTGCGGAGGCTATTATTCATAAAAGCAAAGAGGCTGTTATTCAGGCTTTACTTGCAAATCCTGTTGTGCATCACACCAGAGGGTTGGCAGAAATGGTAGACCGAATGATTGCTCAGCAGTCTCCCTGGTTGGATTATTTAAAATAAATGCATTTATAGCTTTGAAACTCTTCTAGCCACATTGGGGCATAGTCTTTTTCAGTATGAGGCGACAGTGCTTTCGTTTCACTCTAAAGGGTGTTTTGCGTATTCTTTCCTTGACGATTTTTTATATTATTGTTAGAATCGCTTAAATATACAAAGT
>DASRMY010000101.1:0-7401 GCA_035647695.1 Treponemataceae bacterium
AATAATATTTTGTAGCCTTTGTTTACTATTGCGTAATGATGTTTCTGATTGAAACATACCCAGTCTTTCTTTTGCACTGTCTATTTCTTCGTCAGTCAAATAATCGAGCTCTTGAATGATTTCTGGTTCGTTTTGGGTTAAAATATTTAATTGTCCAATAAGTTTATTATAATTTCCGACAAACTCAATTAACGCATTTTTAGCTGTTTCTATATCAGGCTCAATTTTGATAGTTGCTGTGCGCTCTGTTGGTTCCTCTAAATGTAAAACAATACTTGGTATAATATCATCAATTTCATTGGTTGGCCTTGTCATGGTAATGCCTTCATATACAATTTTTGCATTGGCAGCTGTTGAGACAGCATTGATGGCCTCATATCCTGCGGCAGCATTAGCATCGTATACTTGTGGCTGAGTCATAAGTAATTTTTTTGCAGTATTATTATTTTTTATAATAATGGAGTCTATAGTAGCCTCATAATCAGAAAGATTAATAGAATAGTTAGTTGTCTTTCCGTCTCGTGGAAGTTTTGCAAGCGGTATTTCTATGAGGTCGTTTGTTTTAATAAAAATAGACGAATAATCTTCTATTACAGGGGGAGGTTCATATGTCATTCCCTTTGGAAGCCCTGTAATAATAGCATCATGCTCGACAGAAATATCTTCAAAAGTAACCCTTCCGGCTGGGGGCAAAATTGGTTCCGAGGCTCCTATTTCATCTTGGTCAAGTGATTCTAGTGTTAGGGAAAGTTCTATGGTGTTTTGATTATTTGTTTTAATTGTTGTAGGTATGGTAACTTCAAAACCCGATTGCGGTGGAATTTCAATGGAGTCTGCAAACACAGATACAGCGCTAGAAAAAAGGTTTTTAGTGTTTTTTATAGTGTTTTTATGTACAGAAAAAGCAGTATCGTTGTCTTTAACTGTTTGTATTATATTAGTATCAAGTGCAAAATCTAAGGCATCATCAGCAAAAGCAAGGCGGTTTTGTGATCCAGGTATAAGCGATTCTATAAGAAGTGACTTAGAGCCTTTTGTGATTCCAATAAGGCGGGCTTTTAATATCCCTGTAGCGCGGCGATTTAATGAGGCAACAAAACTGTCAAGATCGCCTCCTTTCCAATTAAATGAAATTTTTTTATCACCAATGCTAAATGTATATTTCCCTTTGCCTACTTCTGTATCTGAATTTATTTCACCTGATAAAAAACGATCTGCGGTTGCAATGTTTACGACATCTATTTTATACGTACCCATGTCAGCATTTCTGTCTGCTTCTGCTCTAATAGCATTTTCATCTGAAGATGATGTTTTTCTACTATTAAAAGGGTTTTCAAACGAATAAAGATTTTTTGCACTCTCTTGTACTTTATTCATGTCGCTTTTTACTAAACGCCAAGTATCTTCTTGGGCTTTGTAGTCATCTAGTCTCTTTTTTTCTCTATTTAGGGGTATTCTTGCTTCTTCTACAAGCGCTTCTACGAGTTCGTTTGTTTTATACTTATTGGAAATTCCTGGTATAGTTAAATCGGACATGAGTGCATTGTAAGGTCTGAAAGAAGATTATCGCAATTCATCTACTAGAAAGCCAAACGTTTCCTTTATATGAATTTTTAGGTTCTGAATCTCTTCAGACGGTATCTCCTTAATTACCTTATTGGTATTGGGGTCAACAACCTTAATGATTACATCATTTAATCTTTCATCAACAGAAAAGGTAATTTTTCTGCCTATTAGATTTGAAATTTCTTGGAGCTGTTGAACATCCTTTTTTGTTCGCTCTATGTTTTTCTGTGTTCTGTTTATTGCCTGAGATGTAGTTCCGTTTATTGCACTTGTGTTTTTTTTTGGTTTTTGTGCTGTTCCGAAAACTGCCCGGCCATCCATTGCCAGATTTTTTCCCATTGCAGTAACATTTAAATTCATGGGTATCCTCCGTGAAAAGATACCAAAGAGGGGCGCACCTCTTTGGATCTAAAATCAATTGTTAGTAAAAGACGACATCCAGTATTCTTTTAACTAGCAATAATATCTAATACTGCCTTATTGTAGTAGGCTCAATACATTTTGAGATTGAGCATTCGCTTGTGCAAGCATCGCAGTACTTGACTGTGTTAAAATTTGGTTCTTGGTATAGTTCGTTATCTCAGAAGCCATATCAGTATCTCTAATTAATGATTCAGCAGCTTGTGTGTTTTCTGCTGCTATAGCAATACCATTTGCCGCCATTTCAAAACGATTCTGATAAGCACCCAAATCTGCGCGCTGTTTCGAAACTCGTTTCATTGCTTCATCTACGGTTCCAATTGCAACATTTGCTGCATCTGGACTAGCTATAGAAATTATAGATTCTATATCACCCTGAGCTCCAGTAAGACCAAGAGCCTCCGAACTCATTGTTCCAATGTGTACTCTTGTGTTCTGATCCATATTGGCACCAATTTGGAACTGCATAACATCACCGGTAAGTGAGTTTTCAGCAAATCGACCAGTAAGCATGTTCATTCCGTTGAACTGTGCTTGGCTGGCAATTCTATCTACTTCTGATACCAACTGTGATACTTCAACTTGTATTTGCATTCTATCTTCTTCTGAATAAATACCATTAGAAGACTGAACTGAAAGTTCTCGAATGCGCTGTAAGATATCAGTTGTTTCACTCAAATACCCTTCAGTTGTTTGAATAAAGGAAATACCATTTTGGATATTTCTTCCCGCTTGATTTAAACCTCGGATTTGTGTCCGCATTTTTTCTGAAACTGCGAGCCCCGAAGCATCATCTCCAGCTCTATTTATTCGCTGACCAGAACTGAGTTTTTCTAAGTTTGATTGAACACCAGCTGTATTAATACCAAGCTGTCTGTTCGCATACATTGAACTCATGTTGTGATTAATTATCATAGCACCCTCCATGTCATGTGATCGAAAGCATCATGCTTTCGACCTGTTGTTTATACATCGGGCATACAGAAGATTTTGCGCCTTCCGCTGTATGTTTTAGCCCCTAACAACAGGAATAGACACAAATTAAACAATTTGTATCCGTTTCTGTTGTATGTATACCAGAGGGTATATTGTCAAAGAACATTTACTGAAAAAAAAGGTTTGCCCTTATTTCTCAAATGCTGCTAAAAAAGCATTTTATGCTGTCGCGGATTTTAATGTGTGTAGAAAAGATTAGTAGTAAATCCGTTTAAGCAAGTAGGGCAGTACTTTTTACAGTACCTATCCCTACTTACTTATTATAATACACTATTGAAGCAAAGACAAGACATTTTGGCTTCTAGCATTAGCTTGTGCAAGCATTGCTACACCAGATTGGGTTAAAATTGAATCTCTTGTAAAAGATACCATTTCAGATGCCATGTCTGTATCGCGAATACGACTTTCAGAAGCTTGCAGATTTTCAGCCGAAACATTTATACCAGAAACTGTCATTTCGAGACGGTTTTGATAAGCCCCAAGATCTGCGCGTTGTTTATTAATTCTTTTCAACGCTTCATCAAGTGTACCAATAGAACGGTTGGCCATATCGGGAGAAACAATTGACATTACTTGTTCTGTACCGATTTCTTTAACTCCAAGTGCTTCTGCTGTCATTGTTCCAATGAAAACTTGAGCTCTTTGATCCATGTTAGCACCAATGTGGAACCACATAGAAGCAGTAACTGTATTTTCACCTTCTGGACGTGCAAAGCGGCCTGTGAGCATGTTCATGCCATTAAATTGTGCTTGGCTTGCAATTCGGTCAACTTCTGCTACTAATTGGGATACTTCAACTTGAATCTGCATTCTATCTTCTTCAGCATAGATACCGTTTGAAGATTGAACAGCAAGTTCTCGGATTCTCTGAACAATATCTGTAGTTTGCTGCAAATATCCTTCAGTTGTCTGAATAAAGCTGATTCCGTTTGATGCATTTGTTGCAGCCTGATTTAAGCCACGAATTTGGCTTCTCATTTTTTCTGACACAGCCAGACCAGAAGCATCATCGCCTGCGCGATTGATTTTTTCTCCTGATGAGAGTTTTTCCATCCCTTTCTGTTGTGAAAGGTTTGAAACACCAAGTTGTCGATTAGCATACAATGCTGACATGTTGTGATTAATGACCATATTTTTCCTCCATGGAATTGGTATTAGAAAGCATCCTTGCTTTCTTTTTTGGTTGTGATTGTTTTCCCCGTTAGTAAGTTACAAGGCTACAAGCGGGGAAAACAGACACAGTTTGAACGTTGTTTATAACATATCGACGATACAAATAAACAGTTTCCTACATTTGTAATCTCGGCAGTAAGTGTGAAAAACTTTAGTATTTTTTATATTAAAGTTAGTATTTTATTAGTTGCCTTTGCTCGATGTGAAATGGTGTTTTTTTCTGCTTCTGGTATTTCTGCTACAGTTTTATCATATTCAGGCAGATACACAATAGGGTCATAACCAAATCCATTAGAGCCACGTTGCTCATTAATGTGTTCTACTAATTGTCCTTTAAAAACTTTTTGCACACAGTAAAATGAATCTTTTTCAAGATACAGTGTCATTGCGCAAACATAATAACAGCTTCTAAGAGCCATCCGTTCTTTTTTGGACATCGTAGGTAGCTTTTTGCCATATTTTTTATGTAAAATATGGGTAGTATGTTCAATGAGCATGTTGTTTTGCTCAGATTGACTGGTAGAATGATTGTCTCTCGTGCCTTGCGGATAGTGCATTCCAGCATACCTTGCTGAATAAATACCAGGAATCCCATCTAATGCATCAATGCAAAGACCTGAATCGTCAGCCAGTACTGGGTGTTGGACAATATCCCATAAGGTTTTAGCTTTTAAAAAGCTATTTTCATAAAAAGATTTTCCATTTTCTTCTGCTGTAAAATCAATATTTTTGTCAGAAGGAATAAAAAGAGTATGATCTTTAAGCAGTTTTGCCATTTCCCTTTTTTTATGAGGGTTGTTTGTTGCCATAAATAGTGTCATGTTCTGATAATACAATGTTAAGTAATTTTTGACTATCAGTTTCTTTGCCATAAGTATGTAAAACATAATGCACTTGATCTTCTGTAATATTTAAAAGGTCTGCAATTTGTTTATTTGTGGGGCATAAATATGACGGCTTGGGTTTATGTATAATCATATTATTCCAGCGTTTAGTGTGAAAATTATATGCTTTTAATCTATTTTGATAGGTAAAACTGTCTTTATATTGATATTCTAGTTCTATAGAACATCTGTTTTTTAATAAAAAAGAATTGTTTATTTTTTGCATTTTTTCTGAATATTTAAGACGGCGCGGTTCAAGAGATTTGTTAATCTCTATACACATTTCTTCTAATTCTTGTGTGCTGCGTTTTGTATACACGGCTATCTTATTTATAAGTTGAGGACTTAAAAAATGTGCTGCTTTTAACGTGATAACCAATAGTTTCTCAGATGAATTAAGATGTGTATATTTGCCTCTTTGTTTTTGTGTTGCTGGTTTGTGATGCTCATCTGTACGACTTCGATGTTTTTTATTTTTGGGTAGATAATCTATTGCTGATGCATCAGATAAAATTGATTCGAGTGGATCATACTTTGGCAATTCAGGAAAAGCATTACGGCAATAATCATAAGCGGTTCTCTCAGTTGCTTGCTTTCGGTAGTATTCTCTAAAGCACCGTGTTTTTAATCCTTTTATGGTTGCAGCTAAATAGGTTATAAATGAGCCATACTCTTCATTATATTTTGTAAGTATAGACAGTAGCGAATCGTATAAAAGTATAATTAATGTACTTTTTAAATCGTCCTGTAAATGTGCAATTTGAAAATAGTAGGGGTTTTTAAAAACTAATTCTACTATTTTATTCCTACATGTGTCTAAAGTATCTGTCCCGTTTTTAAAATTTTGATACGATGTTACGATTTGTTTTTTCATATAAGCTCCTATTTTTATATATGAAAAAATAATCAATTTTTATGCCATGTTGTAGTGTAGGTTGTTTATTGACAAAAAGAAGTGTTTTTTTGCGTCGTGTTTTTAAAAATCTTTGAAAAAATTTATTGCTAGGAAAAAACCTTTGAAAATTTTTCAATTATTTTAGGTTTTAGTGTTTTTAGCTTGTCTTGCGTTGATAGACCTGCAGCATTCTTATGCCCACCGCCACCAAAGGAGGTAGCTATAGCACTCACATCTACTGTATCACGTGATCTGAGTCCTACTGTACAGCTTTCTTTTGTTTCTTGCCGCATAAAAACAACGGCTTCTACACCAACTATAGCAAGTAATGCTGAATAGAGAGCGTCTGAATCACGTCCTTCTTGTGCATATTTACGTGTATCTTCCATAGTTTCGTATGTAATTATTAATTTTCCATCAAAATATTGTTTTGCCCTGTCAAGCATAATGCCAAGGAGCTTTCTAGTGTTAAAGGGTTTTCCGCTTGTTATAAAATCATATGTTTTACGAGGATCTGCTCCTGCATCTATAAGCCGTGCTGCGGCTCTAAAGATATCTGCGCTTGTAGAATCTAAATATCTAAAATAACCTGTATCTGTACATAATCCAAAAAAAAGTGTTTGTGCTGTTTTTTTAGATATAGCCACTGAGTTGAGTTCAAATATCTGCTGAATTAAATATGCTGTGGCAGGAGCCTTAGGATTTATTATAGATGTTTTTGGTTTAGCGTCAGCGGTACGGTGATGGTCAATTATAAATGTATTTAAACCTACTAATTCTTGTCCAATGGTCCCAAGGCGTTTTATTTCAGAACAGTCTACTATAAAAAGACCTGTTTTGCTTTTATTGCTGGTAAGCTGTTTAAATTCAGTAGAAAAGTGTTTTTTAAAATCCTTAATTTCAGGGCGTTTAAATGGTCCTGAATTCATTAACCATGTTGGTTTATTATAGTGTTTTAGTAAATCTGCGAGTGCAAGGGAGCTTGAGATACAATCACCATCAGGTTCTTTATGTCCAGCAATAATGAACGCATCATGATTATCTATAAAAGTTTTGAGGTTTGTTAATTGTTTTTCTGTCATTTAGTATTGCAATACGTATGTATCATCTACAATAAAGTTAGAAATATCTTTTTGGTCAATTATACCCCACACGTCATTACGTCGATCTAATGATACAGAAACGGTTAGCCTATAAAAAACACCATCTTTATAAAAAACAGTTAAAAAAGAACCTATTTTTTCAGACGTGTCACGAATATGTGCTCTTATATCTCTGGTTTTGAACCATTCTTTAGGAAATGCAACTCTTGCTATGTTAGCTTGACTGCTCTGGTATAAAACAAGATACGCGTCAGCAGCGTCATAAATTTTTAAGATTGGCACTGTTTGGTATGTGATACTAGATTTTTTATCTTCTGGTATAACTCTCGGAGGTAGCACGTGTTTATTAGATACTGAGTTTTGT
>DASRMY010000102.1:0-5996 GCA_035647695.1 Treponemataceae bacterium
ATTTAAAACAGTTAAAAAATAGAGTAGAAACGTATAAAAAGCAAACGGGAAGAACTTCTTTTTCTGTTGATGATAAAAAACAAATTCTTGATGCTATGATAGACGAAAAACTTGTTGTTCAAGCAGCAAAAAGGGATGGTGTGAGTGTTTCTGCTGGGCAAGCGGAGCAAATGTTTATTCAATCTATTTCTCAGCAAGTTGGTCAAACAGTAAGTGAACAACAATTTGCACAAATTGTTAAAGAACAAACGGGTAACAGCCTCGATACCTTTTTTATAGAACAGGTTGGTATGAATGTAGCCGAGTACAAGGTCTATTTGCAAAATCAACTAACTGCGCAGCAATATGTGCTTTCATTAAAAGAAAAAGAAATACAATCTGTTGTCTCTCCGACAGATGCAGATATTCGATCGTACTATGAGATGAATAAAACATCTTTTTCTCAAAATGATATTTTAAAATTATTTTTAGTTGTAGTTCCTAAAGAAAACAATGTAAATGCTGCTCAAAATACTGCTAAAAAAATATATTCACAGCTTGAGAATAAAGAAATTACTGTCGATGAAATAAAAATAAAAAGCCAAGCAAATGATGCTGTATATCAGGCTGGTGATATGTATGTAAGTAAAGGCACTCTAGCTGCACAGCAACTTGGAATTGATTACAATGCATTGCTTTCATTATTTAAAAATGATACTGGTTTTATATCAGATATGACAGAAACAGCTACTGATTTTCAATTTTATATAATTAGAGAAAAATACGAAGCCAAAATGCTTGCTTTAAGTGATGTTGTTCAACCAGATAAAACTGTAACGGTATATGAATATATACGAGAAGTATTAGCTCAACAAAAACAACAAATTGCATTTCAATCAGCGGTAGAAGATGTAACTCAATCTTTGCGTACTCCGAGCAATTTTAGAATGCTTAAATCTGGCAGTGAGCTTAATGCTCTGCTTGAATGGTAGGAATTGTTTGTGACTAGACGCAATAGCCGTATTATTGCTTTTCAAGCTATGTATTCTCAAGAAGTTGGCAAATTTGATATAGATACAATTATGAAGTTTGAATGGCTGGATGAAGATCAAAAAGTTCGTTTAGATGATGAAACACGCATTTTTATACGCATGCTTTTAACTGGAACCATTGAGAATCTTGAGGCAATAGACAAGATGATAAGCACGTATTTAAAGCATTGGAGCATAGATCGACTAAGCAAAGTAGATCTTTCTATTCTACGAATTTCAGCATATCCTCTTATGTATCAACAAGATATTGCTCCGTCAATTATAATTGACGAAGCAATAGATATTTCAAAAAAGTTTAGTTCGGATGATTCATATAAATTTGTTAATGCTGTTTTAGACAACATACGCAAAGATGTATTAAAAAGTATAGAGACCTAAAACATGCATGTGCGAGCGAAAAAAGCGCAAGAATTAGTATCTCAAAAGACTCTTACGCTTTTTTTGATAGTATTTTTTTCTTTTCTGCTACTAACTGCTTGTACTAATATTTCTAAAGACACATCATTGCTTTCTAAATTTGACCAATTTGATACGTATTATTTAAACAAACAATATAATAAAGCCTTTATAGTACTTAAAAAAACTGAAAAAAAAGCTCATGGTGTGTATAATCGCTTAGGTGTAATTAAACGCGCATTACAGCTTGCCAAACATGATTGGGCTGAAGAACTGCTACAAGCCTCATTAGAGGAGTATCCGAAGAGTCTTGAACTACGTGCTGTCTATACACATGTTTTATTATTTGCGGGTAAGTATGAACAAGCGCTTGTTGTCGGGAAAAGCTTAAAAGGTAGTGATTATGGTTCCTTGTACGCTGAAGCAGTAATACGGCTTCAGCAAAGGCTACAAAAAGACGATAGGCAATGGATGCAACCGCATTTTGCACCTTTATACATAGATTTGTATAAAACAACAGAAAATGATGGTTTTCGTATAAATGCAGCTCTGACATATCTTTTAAAAGGCGATTATACAAAAGCTTTTAGTTTTCATCCAAAAACAATGTCCATATACGACAATGTGTTTTTTTGGAGTCTAGTTAGTTATGATTCGCAAAACTGGAATATTGCTCTTGACGATTTATCGTATGCACAAATGTCTAGAGAAAAACAAAGTTTACAAGCTGATATTTATATTCAAATGGGCAATATCACAAAAGGTTTATCTGTTTGGAATTCTTTAATTAGAGAGCATCCTGAGTATGCTATAGTTTCTTATTTAAATGCAGCTCGCCAAACTAGATTAAAAGGCTCTATGACAGAATCCTACGAATACTTAAAAGCTGCACTAGATCTTTTCCCAGAATCTATTCCTGTTCTAACTGCTTGGGGAGATTATGCTCTCTATTCTTCTCAACCTTTTAATGAAGATGCTATGTCTACAGTATTGAGATCTGCAGGCTTAAAAACTCTTGCAATGCAAAAACGCGATGCAATACCAACAATTGAGCCGATAGACGCAGTTAAAAAAATGAAAGAGGTTCTCGCCTTTACCCACAACTCAGAACTTCAGTTATCATGTAAAAAATTGATATGGAACATCGAAAATGTATCGGGTGATAAGCGTTGTGCTGATATGTGGCTATTGCTTGAACGAAATAGAAATAATGAGAATGGCAAGTATGATCAGTTTTTATTCCGGTATGCTGTCTGGTTACTCATGTATAATGGTTTTTATGATGAAGCAAAAAAATTAGTATCTAGCGTTTTAATTCCTAGTGAAGGGTTTGATAATGGTATTGATAGTGAAATGTATGCGTGGTTATTGTGTAAAGAAAAAAAATATGACGATGCAGTTGTAATATATGAGACAATTCCAGGTTTAGAGCGTGAAAAAAAAGTGTTTGTATCACCTGTTGTTTTCTCCTACCCAGCATTATTTAACCTAGGCGCTTTGTATGTGGCGAGAGGGGAAAAAATTCATGCAAGCGCATTGTATGAAAAAGCGCTAGAAATTACAAAAAATACTGTTTATATGGCAGAGTTAAAGTATCGGCTTGCTTGTATAAAAGCAGCCGAAGGTAATATATCAGAGGCTCTGCAATTACTTCAATTTAGTTTAAAATTAAACCCGGCTGATAGCCGGGCTCGTTTGTTGCAAAAAAAATTAATGCTATAAATCTATTCAATGATAGCAATAATATCCTGAGCTTTTAGTATTAGATGTTCTTCGCCTTCGACTTTTATGTTTGTACCAGCATATTTATCATACATAACACGATCACCAGCTTTTACCTTAATCTTCTCCTTGTCATCTCCAATTGCAATAACGCTCGCAATTTGTGTTTTTTCCTGTGCTGTGTCTGGAATAATAATTCCACTTGCAGTTTTAGCTTCTGTTTTTTCAGTTTTTACAAGTACTCTGTCAGCTAAAGGTTTGATCTTCATTTTTAATCCTCCGTATAGAAGTAATCTATTTATGTATTTAAATCTAAGAAATTATTAGCAAATCGTCAAGAAAAACCATGAAATTTGTCCAAGTAAATGTATAAAAACTATCGACTGGGTTTTTTTGACACGTTTTCTTATGTGTTAAAAAAGGCTGGGATAAAATGAAACATTTTTTTGTAGACGCACCAAAAAAACTGCGATTTATTTTAATGTGAGCGATTAAATTGGTTATAAGAACATTAAA
Source organism: Treponemataceae bacterium (assembly GCA_035647695.1). GTDB lineage: Bacteria > Spirochaetota > Spirochaetia > Treponematales > Treponemataceae > CETP13. The sequence goes on from DASRMY010000102.1 coordinate 3,666, forward strand.
CAGGCAGTAAGTTTTTTTAAAAAAAAGAATATTTGTCATTAATTATTTTTAATATAAAGAAATACGTTTTTTTATAGCTGCACAGACGAGCCTTAAAAAATACTTGGCATGTTTGTTGTAGTGTACTAGCTGTAAAGCAAATAAGCTTTTTTTAGCAATGATATAGGGAGTAATTATAATGAATAATGATGCAGTTTTAGCAATGTACCTCAAAGATATTAATAAAATTCCACTTTTAACGAGACAAGAAGAAAAGGATTTAGCTATTCTTGCAGCAAAGGGTGATACATCAGCAAAAGATAAAATTGTAAGTGCAAATTTACGCTTTGTAGTTAATGTGGCTAAAAAATATCAAAACAATGGGTTTGATTTAACAGATCTAATTAGTGAGGGAAATATAGGCTTGTTAATAGCTATTGAGCGTTTTGATGTTTCAAGGGGCTATCATTTTATTTCATATGCAGTTTGGTGGATTCGACAATCTATTCTAAAAGCGATTTGCGAAAAATCGAGACCTATTCGATTACCGCTTAATCGTGCTAATGAACTTGTTCAAATAGAAAAAGCTCGTAAAATGGTTTCAGGCAATAAAACAGATGAAGAGGAAATAGCTGAAGTAGCCGAATTATTAAATATGACACCTAGGCATGTTCGAGAAATGATTGCAATTTCACGCGATATGGTTTCTCTTGATTCTCATATTCGTTCTTCAGATTCTGAAAGTGCTACAGTAGCAGATTTTATCGAAGACCAAAATTCTGAAGACCCTGCAGATGTAGCTATAAATGTATCGATGAAAGAAGATATTAATAGTGTGCTTACAACACTTACTGATAAAGAAGCGAGTGTTTTGCAATATAGGTTTGGATTAAATGGCTCTCGGTCAATGTCATTAAAAGAAGTTGGCGATGTTTTTAACTTAACAAAGGAACGCATACGCCAGATAGAAAAAAAAGCAATTAGTCGTTTGCAACACCCACTGCGTAGTGCTCGGCTTGAAGCTTATGTCGCATAGTCTTTTTTTGACATAATTGTATTTATTGCTTCTTTATGTGCCAATTCGAGAATTTCTTTGTCTCGAATTGGATCAGCAATGCCTAGTGTTAGGTACCCTGATTGTTGAATTCCAGTTACCTCTCCTGGGCCTCGCAACTGCAAATCTTTTTCAGCTATCAAAAACCCATCGTTGTTTTCTCGCATAATTTGTAACCGTGATGTTCCTATTTCTGTAAGTTTTTTTGCATATATTAAAAAACAAAACGATTGACTCACTCCTCTTCCTATCCGTCCACGCAATTGATGTAATGCTGCAAGTCCAAATCGTTCAGCCTGCTCTATGACCATGCATGTAGCATTGGGTACATCAACGCCTACTTCAACAACGGTTGTTGCAATAAGAATTTGAATTTTTCCTGAGTTAAAATCTTGTAGTATTTGGCTTTGCCTTACATCTTCAATTTTAGAGTGAACGATGGCGCATCTAAATTCTGGATAGACCTGTGTAGATAAAAAATTATATTGTTCTTCAGCGCTTTTTAGCATTGGTTTTATAAGGTCTTTATCTTCTGATGCTTCAATTAGGGGGTAGACAAAGTAAGCCTGGTGTCCTTTTGTGATTTCTTCTCTTACGGCCTCATACACTCTGTTCTCGTGCCCCTGAACGGTTAAATATGTTTTGATAGGCTTGCGTCCTGCTGGCATTGTTTTAATTGTCGAAACATCTAGGTCTCCATAGACAGTTAGGGCAAGTGTTTGTGGGATTGGAGTTGCACTCATCATGAGTACATTAGGGGTGAAGTTTTTAATTGATTTATTTGCTAGACTATTTTGACCTTTTGCTACAATGGCATTACGTTGAACAACGCCAAAACGTTGTTGTTCATCAATAATTACTAAGCGTAAATCATAATACTGAACTTGATCTGAAAACAAGGCGTGAGTTCCAATTATAATGTCAATTTCGGCTGCTTTTAATGCCTTTAAAAGAGGAGTCCTGCTTTTTGCTTTTATGTTTCCAGTGAGAAAGGCAACTCGAACACCTTGTTCTTTTGCAAACCTGTCTTTTCCTGTTATTGGCTCAAGTAATTTTGCAGCGTTTTCTGCATGTTGTTTTGCTAATATTTCTGTTGGAGCAAGAAAAGCTATTTGCCCTCCTAAGTCAATTATTCGTAAAGCAACAAAAAAAGCTACAAGTGTTTTCCCAGAACCTACATCACCCTGCAAAAGACGGGCAGCTGAAAAAAGAGGAGTTTTTTCATTTTTTGAAATACTATTGTAACTTGTATCAATATCATTGTTTATTTCAGCTATGACATATAATTGATCATGTGT
>DASRMY010000103.1:0-4365 GCA_035647695.1 Treponemataceae bacterium
ATGTTATAATTATTGTTGTATTTGTAAGTACATCATACAAAGATTCAAAAAATCTAGATAGCCATAATAAAAATGATTATAAAAGAAGGTAAAAGATGCAAATAATTCCAGTCGCAAGCGGAAAAGGTGGTGTTGGAAAAAGCTTAATCGCAGCAAACTTAGCTATTACACTAGGAAAATATGGCAAGGATGTTATCCTTGCAGATCTTGACCTTGGCGCTTCTAATTTGCACCTTGCAATTGGGCAACAAGCCCCAAAAAAAGGTATTGGCACCTATTTATCAGGGCAATCGGAATTTAATGATATTATCACGCCAACAGACTATAGGAATGTTCGTTTTATTGCCGGAGACTCTGAAATCCCTGGTTTAACGGCATTAAAGCGTATACAAAAACAAGAATTAATTGAAAATCTTCAATCGTGTACGGCTGATTTTCTTATCATAGATTTAGGCGCAGGAACCCATACAACCATATTGGATATGTTTCTACTGTCACCACGAAGCATCCTTGTTACAGCCCCTACAGTTACTGCAACTTTAAATGGCTATCTTTTTTTAAAAAATGTTGTTTTTAGGTTAATGTATAATTCTTTTCCTCCTAAATCACCAGCCTATGAGTATCTTGAAAACCTACGTTCAAATGCAGCGTCTCTTCAACGATTATATATTCCTAAACTAACAGAAACATTACAGCAAATTGATCCCAAACACACTAAGATATTTATTAATCGTATAAAACAATTTAAACCTCGTCTCATTCTTAACATGATAGATAAACCAGAAGATGCAGATAAGGCTCAGAAAATACGCAGATCTTGTTCAGAATATTTAGGTATCGAAATGAATCATCTGGGAGTTATTTATCGCGATCCAATGCAGGATGTTGCACTAGCATCACGTCTTCCTATTACAATTTATAAACCACAATCTATTTTATCTCAAGCTGTTTTTCGTATAGCAGACAAGCTTGTAGAAGATGGAAACATGCAATTTGATGAAGACGGTTTACCACTTGATAGTTTTAAAGTAATTGAAAACGAAGCCATTGAAGATTACGATTCAAAGTTAATTTACATTCATGACCTTATTGATACTGGCGCTGTTACACCTGCAGAATTAGCGGATACTATAAAAGCCCAACACTATGAAATTACACAGCTTAAAAAAGAAAATGTATTATTTAAATCAAAACTTTTAAAAGCTTCCGAACAAGGATACAAGCTATAATAAAAGAGTTTTGTCCCTGTTTATATTATTATGGAGTTTATTATGCCCCTTTTTATTACTTTTCCAACCTGGATCAAACCAGAAGTCTTTCCTAATATACCTTTCCTTAGTTTGATTCGTTGGTATGGGCTTATGTATGTATTTGCGTTTGCTACCGCAATATTTGTATTTAAGCATCTTGTAAAAGAAGGAGCGCTGGATTTTCAAAATAATAAAGCAACAGAAGACGATGTTTTCAGTTTTTTTGCCTTTACAATACTTTGCTTACTCTTAGGCGCCCGTATCTTTTCTACCTTGATATATGAACCTTCTGGCATTTACAGACAAAAGCCGTGGCTTATTTTTTGGCCTTTTAATGAAGCGGGACAATTTACAGGATTAGCAGGCATGTCCTATCATGGAGGCTTTATTGGTGGCCTTTTAGGCATGATTATCTGGTGTCGTATTCATAAAAAAAATATGTTGCAATGGATAGATGCAATGGCAGTTTCTATACCTCTGGGATATACCTTTGGTCGTCTTGGAAATTTTTTAAACGGAGAGCTTTATGGACGTATAACAACTGCCCCTTGGGGAGTAATTTTCCCGCAAGCAGAAAAGTTTCCAACACATCTTGATTGGGTTACAGATGTCGCTACACAATTACATATTGATATTGCCGCTAATCAAGTTTTAGTAAACCTTCCACGACACCCAAGTCAGCTCTACGAGGCTCTTTTTGAAGGAATTATACTCTTTCTTATTTTATGGTTTTTGCGCACGTATAAACCCTTCGATGGCTTTCTTACAGCGACATATACTATCGGCTATGGCGTAATTCGTTTTATTATAGAATATTTTAGGGAACCTGATGCTGACCTAGGTTTTAGAATAATTCATAAAGAAGGCTCCCCTATTTACTTACATCAGTCATTGCTTAATTTAAGTACTGGGCAAATTTTATGCCTGTGTATGATAGTTGCAGGAATTGCCATGATGATCGCCAGCAAACTGATACATAGAAAAAAGACACTGGTGTAAAAAAAACACCGCTACAATTAAACGGTAAGTCTAATTGTAGCGGTGCACAGTAAACAGAGCCTTTTTATGCTCTTTTATAATAACGCAGCAAGCGTTTTTGCTGTAAAACCCAAACCTTCTGCTACTTTATTGCCAGGTGCACTTGAACCGAATTGATCTATACAAAACAAATCTTTTTCACAAGACACAAAACCTTCCCACCCCATCTTTGTACCAGCCTCAACTACCATTGTACGGCCGACACCTACTATGGTTTCTTTTAATACAGAGGGTTGATTTCTAAAAAGTTCTCTATCAAGAACAGAAACTACCCGTACTTTTTTATTAGAAATTTTTGCAGCCTTCAATGCCATTGAAACTTCAGATCCAGTTGCTAAGATTGTAACATCTGGATTAGTAGAACCCTTTTTTACTATGTATGCACCACATTTTATTGTGTTTTTCCAATCGGGATCCTCTTTTTCATACACAGGAACATCCTGCCTTGTAAGAGATAAACATACAGGCATATTTTTGCTCTCCATAGCTATTTCCCATGCTACAACTGTTTCTTCAGCATCTCCCGGCCGAAGTACTTGGACATTTGGAATTGACCGTAAAGCTGATATTGTTTCAATAGGTTGATGTGTTGGCCCATCTTCACCCACAAAAATAGAATCATGGGTAAAAATATATAAGACAGTTACATTTTGCAGTGCTGATAATCGAAGGGCTGGTCGTAAATAATCAGCAAAAACCATGAATGTTGCACAAAAAGGTTTTAGGCCTCCATGTAAGGCAATTCCATTTGATATTGCAGCCATTGCAAACTCTCTAACTCCGTATCGTATATAACGTCCCTCAGGATTTGCTGGACAAAAATCATCAGATTCAAGATTAGTCTTGTTCGGTCCTTGTAAATCTGCAGATCCTCCGACTATGTTTTTATATGCTTTATCATAGATCGAAAGACAGTCTCCGCTCGCAGAACGCGTTGCTAATTTACTGCCTACCTCATACTCAGGCATTTTTATATCTGCAATTGTTTTTTCATTCCAAAACGCGTCCCATTCAATAGCAAGACTAGGATTTTCTTTTTTCCAAGCATCAAACTCTCTGTTCCAATCATTTTCAGCTTTTGCATAACTAGCTTTTTTATTTTCAAAGTATTTGTATGCTTCAGGAAGAACATAATAGTCTTTGTTTTCTGGAATTCCCATAGCTTTTTTTGTTGCTTTAACATTATCCACACCTAGAGGCGCTCCATGGGAATCAGACATTCCTGCAAAAGGAGAATACTTACCAATAACAGAATCTAATATTATTAAAGAAGGCCTTTCATCACTTTTTGCATTATTGACTAAAGAGCAAATATTTTCCATCTCATACATTGACGCCGATTGAACGTGCCAACCACATGCTACAAAGCGTTTTTCAATATCTTCTGAAAAAACATCACAGGTTTTCCCATCAATACTTACTTTATTACAATCATAAAAAACAATTAGTTTTCCAAGCTTTTGAGACCCTGCAAAACTACAGGCCTCATAGGAAATGCCTTCCATAAGACAGCCTTCACCAACCATCGTATAGGTATAATGATCAACTATTATGTTTTTTTTCGTATTAAATTTAGCCGCGAGCATTTTTTCAGCAATTGCCATACCTACAGCCATTGCAATCCCCTGTCCCAAAGGGCCAGTTGTCGCTTCTACTCCATCTGTTATTCCATATTCTGGATGTCCGGGACAAATTGAATCAAGTTGTCGAAAATTTTTTATATCATCAAGTGTAATTTTATACCCTGCTAGATGCAAAATAGCATATATTAGCATAGATCCATGCCCAGCACTTAAAACAAAACGGTCTCTATCTTTCCACTTTGAATTTGCTGGATTATGCTTCATAATTTCACCATATAAGACCGCCGCAAGTTCAGCAGCACCAAGAGGCAAACCAGGATGACCTGAATTAGCAGCTTGTATTGCATCAATTGACAGGCTGCGTATCGATGCTGCCACAGCCTTAAGCGATTTTGTGTCCATAAAAACTCCTCATAAACGTATTAGAACATATTGCATTAAAGCGATATGATACCCATAGTTACTTATACCATGGAATAGAAATAAAATCATAT
>DASRMY010000104.1:0-2670 GCA_035647695.1 Treponemataceae bacterium
TGATATAACAAAAACAATAACACTTTTTTTATCTCCAGCCAGGGTTAAAAACACACGTTTTTTAAGTATCTCTGAGAAAAACGGTCCACAAGACCAATGGATTTTTTTACCTGCCTTACAAAAGGTAAAACGCATATCTGCAGGAGAACAGGAAGGCTCTTTTATGGGTTCAGACTTATCATATTCTGATATGTCTACCTTTGGCATAAAAGAAAATGCTGACCATACCATATTGACAGAAGAAGTATTTCAAAATAAAAACTGTTATGTAGTGCAATCTCGTACAAAAAAAGGAGAAGATTCGTCCTATGGTAAAATCATTACATGGGTAGATAAAGAAACATGGCTTACCCCTCGAATAGAATTTTACAATAAAAAAGGAACAGACATAGTTAAAATAATGGTATGTGAAAATTTTTCTCAAGAACAAGGTCATTGGTTTGCCAAAAAAATTAGCATGAAAACAGTAGCAGAAAACCACACAACCGAACTAGATTTTTTACAGGTTAAATATGATGTAGAGTTGCCATCAGGGTACTTTACCACCAGCTTTTTACAAACAGGGAGGGTACGATAATGACACAAAAACTATTTAAAACAATCTTACTAAGCTTGGTTTTTTCCACAGTTTCACTATACGCTCAAGAAGGATTTTCAGACATTTTTGGCGTAGATAAAACCGAGGAAAAACCGTTAGAAACAAATGATACTGTAACTTTTGACATATCTGGAAACGTGGGATGTATTCAAGACTTTTTCTTTGACAAAGAACTTTCAAGCGAACGTATAGCTCGACCATTTGCAAGCTTAAACATACATGCAAGTGCTCCTTCTGTTCAAGCAAAGATGGATTTACGAATAAAAGATATAGGTGATTTTAGCATAGCAGAATTGTATCTACGAGGGTTTTTCTCTTTTGGATATTTTGATAGTGGTTTTATAAAAAAAGAATGGGGTAAGGGAGATGGTGTTCATGTCATAGATCCTTTAAACCCTCTTGACCAAAGCGCTGGCATTAGTAGTGATTTAAATGAAATGAAAAAAGCAGAATTTATGCTCGCATGGAATCAGTATTTGGGCGAAAATGCTCTTTTAGAAATCGTGTACAAACCCTTTTATACCCCTTTAATAACATCTACAGAAGGTCGTTGGGTTATAGCAGACATAAGCCTTTTTCCTGATATTCAACCACCTCCAAATACTAAAGACTGGAAATACACCCAACTAGCAACACGACTCTCGGGTTCTTTTTTGCGCATTGACGCTGGACTACTCTATTATTACGGCTATTTTAGCGAGCCAGGCGCACAAATTATTACAAAATTTACTGGATCAAACCCTATGGATCCAGCCGATTACACCACCTCCACTCATTGGACATATACAAAAGCCCAATTAGTAGGTGCAGAAGCCGTAGGTGTGCTTGGACCCTTTACCTTAAGGGGAGAAATGGGCTATTGGTTTTCAGAAGATAGAACGGGAACAATTGAGCATCTGTATAATGACCGCCTTGTTTGGCTCGGTGGTATTGATTATCTCTTAGGCTCTAATTTTTTTATAAGTGTTCAGGAATATGGACATTATATTATGAACTACACAAATGCAACTGCCCAAGATGTGAACAGAGGATTGAGTTATAAAAACCAAGCCAGTCTTAATAATCTAATACTTGCTATAGAGGGTACTTTTTTTAACGAACAGCTAAAACTACGACTAAGCGGACTGACTTTACTGGGAACAAAAGGCTATGTACTTATGCCAGAAATATCATGGTTTGTAACTGACAATTGGGAAATTGCCCTAAAGGGAAAATTGTTTGACGGCGAAAAAGCAGGAAACAACCCCTATTATGCTTGGAAAAACAATGATTCGTTGAGTCTGCTAGTTAGCTTTACCTTTTAAAAGATGAATTATACTGAAGCTCACTAACAAACACATTTACATCTTGAAAGGTTGTAATCCCATCAGTATTAAGGACAAATCTTTGGGGCATAGATGGAAGAGCATAGCGCAATATAAAACGTGCTCTATCATTTTGCCCCACAATTAAGGTGTTAGAATCAAAATCAGCATTGAGAATTGTAAGAGTTGGTTTGATATCTAAAAAATCATTAAGAGGTTTATACACTTTATCTTCAATTGAAATATCTAGTTTAGGTGCAATGAGCTTAAGCTGATTAGGCATTCGGTTAATAATCCAAAAATAAATATGTAACTCCCCATTAAGATAATACGGGGCTATTTTAAAAAGCCATTGATCAAGGTACAATGAATCACCAGAAACACGCACAAATGTTTCAAAATCAAATTCTGCTTCTTCGTTTGTAGTATGTTCATCTGTAGTATTTTCATGCATATGAGTAGTGGTAGCCTTTGTTATCCCAGTTTGATCCATGTATGCTCGTTGTTTAGATTCGGATACATCATATTCCAAATAAAAACCTGTAAGATTATTATCAATGCTCAAATTTTGTTTATAGGAATTATAGTCTTCTGCACTTATAGAAAAAGTAATTAGATTATCAAAAACACTTTTGCCCTGGCTATCAAGTATATATGACAGACTCATACGATACGTATTAAGAAAATCACCTAATAGATTATATCGTTGAAACAAAAGCATATTATTAATAGGCTTAAAATACAGTGTGTACGACTGTGATGAAAATC
>DASRMY010000105.1:0-2075 GCA_035647695.1 Treponemataceae bacterium
GCTATAGACTGTCCTGAAGACGCTGTTCTTTCTAACTATATACATAGTGATGGGAAAACAGGCGTTTTAGTGATGCTAAAAGCAGATCCAGCATCAGGAGTAGAAAATAATGCAGTTACAGAATTTGCCTATGATTGCTGTCTGCATATAGCAGCATTTTCACCTGCATTTATTACCGAATCAGATGTCGACCAGGCGTATGTGGATGAGCAAAAAGAGCTGTTTATGCATCAAGTAGCAGATATGGATAAACCTGATAATGTAAAAGAAGGCATTGTAAAAGGTAAACTAAAAAAACATCTTGCATCTATTTGTTTTATAGATCAACCTTTTGTAAAAGATGACAAAGTATCAGTATCTAAAAAAATGGAACAAGTTGCTAAAGAAGCTGGAGTTACATTAACAATAGACAGAGTTGTAAGTTTTCAATTAGGCTTATAAAATAGTGGTTATTGATGAGCCTGCCCTAGGGCAGGCTCACCCTTTATAAGGAGTTAAAATATGTCAGAAATTTTGGATTCAGCCAGTAAGCGAATGAGTAAAACCATAGGGGCACTGGAAAATGAATTGAAGGCTATTAGAACAGGAAGAGCATCTGCTGCCCTATTTGATAAAATCCGTGTGGATTATTACGGTTCTCCTACCCCATTAAGTCAGGTTTCAACAATATCAATACCTGAAGCAAGATCAGTTCTCATTCAGCCTTGGGATAAAGGTATTGTTAATGAAATTGAAAAAGCAATACAAACCTCTGATTTAGGATTAAATCCATCTAACGATGGAAAAGTTATAAGAATAGCAATCCCTGCACTTACAGCAGAAAGACGAAAAGAGCTTGTAAAACAAGCAAAAAACATTGCAGAAGATAGTCGTGTTTCAATTAGAAATGTTCGCCGTGATGCAAACGATGAGCTGAAAAAGCAAGAAAAAAACGGAGATATTACAGAAGACCAACTAAAGGTTGCTGAAGGAAGCATTCAAAAAATAACTGATACGTTTATTGCTGACATTAATAAAGTTCTTGAAAACAAAGAAAAAGAAATAATGGAAGGCTAATGCCACTATCAGATATAAGGAAAGAGGCTGTCCCTGACCATATTGGAATAATTATGGACGGGAATGGTCGCTGGGCTCAACAAAAAAATCTTCCACGTAGCGCTGGCCATAATGCGGGCATGAATACTGCACGAGAAATAATAAAAGCAGCGGTAAAAGCAGATATCAAATACCTAACACTTTATACTTTTTCTACAGAAAACTGGAAAAGGACAAAACAAGAAGTAGGTTTTTTAATGAATTTACTTAAAAATAATTTAAGAAAAGAATTTGAACATTATAAAAAAGAAAAAATACGTGTTTGTGTAGCTGGAGATAAAACTGGATTACCTAAAGATGTTCAAAAAGAAATAGCTGATGTAGAAAAAGCAAGCGAAAATTTTGATGGCTTATGTCTAGTTTTTGCAATTAACTACGGTGGACGCGATGAAATTATAAGAGCCACAAAAAAAATATTAGCAGATAAAGCAGTCAATCCTACCTTACTCACAGAAGATAGTTTTGCCAAGTATTTAGATGTGCCAACAATGCCTCCCCTGGACTTACTAATTAGAACAGGCGGAGAAAAACGTATAAGTAATTTTTTATTATGGCATGCTGCCTATTGTGAATTTGATTTTTTAGATATACTATGGCCAGATTTTACTGAAAAAGAATTTTACAAAGCTATTTCAACCTTTCAAAAACGAACTCGCCGTTTTGGTGGTTATTCGACAGGAAATATACATGAGCAAACTAGTTAAGCGATTATTACTTTTTTTTATTGGGATTCCACTAATATTTCTTCTTGTTATTTTTAAAGAAGGAAACCATATACCCCTTCATATTGGAATTTGTATATTTGCTATACTTGCTGTATATGAATTACACAGTATACTAAAAATAAAAATAGAAGTACAATCTCTATGGATCCCTTTGTTTCTAACAGGGCTCATAACAATAACAAGTTTTCTAACACATTCTTTCGGAATTTCAGAAAAATGGCTTATAATTTCATTTGCATTCGCCGTGTTTTTTTC
>DASRMY010000106.1:0-2861 GCA_035647695.1 Treponemataceae bacterium
AGATACAGAAAGTATAGAAAAATCTAGGCTACAAGAATCCAGCCTGTACGTATACTTGGAGGATTGTTCAGCGCAAAAACTTGTCATGATTATACGAAATTCCCGTATGTTTTTTTCATTTAAGGAAGGAAGAGAAGTAGAGAGTTTTTTAAAATCAGAAATATATAAAAAAGATTTTACGCAAGAAGATAAAACTAGGCTGTATCTTGAAAGTGCAAAACTAGAAGCCTATGCAAAAAATTATGATGAAGGAATTTTTTACCTCTCGTCTTGTTTAGAGCAAAAATCATCGAATGAAACAGAAGCGGAAGTTTTTATTTGGTTTGCCTTTGTTTACGATGCAAAAAGCCTCTTTGAAACTGAAAAAATGTATGCACGCCTTGCAATGAGCAAGGTAGCAAAAAGCTCCTACTTATATGCGTTGGCATTATTACGAACACATTTGGGAGAGGATCAATTAGAAAAAAAAACATCTGTTGAGCAATTTCATGAATTACTAACACTACTAAAAAAATTTAAGTTGACAAACTCTTATATAAACGCTTCCTTGTTTATTCCTAAGCAATTATTTCAAGACAAAGATAGATTGCCGAGCTTATTAAACCACCTGGATACCTCTATACAAAAAGCTAAAGAAATAGGCAATTTTTATGCCCTGTCTACCGGGTACCATTGGAAATCAATATTGATTTCGATGCAAGGTGATAATGAACAATCTCTTTTATTTAATAAAAAATGTCATAATCTTCGTTTAGAAGTAAGTGATATGCTTAGCAGAATTAAAAGTGGAAATGGATTAGCATACAAATACCTCTTAAAGGCAGATTATCTTTATTCGTATACTATTGGCAATGAATTTCTTAGTCAGGTTTTTAAGTATGCGGACAAGGGTGAGGTGGTTATGACCTTTTATAATGCAGGCAAAACACTCTTTTTTGGGAGGGATTTTAAAAAAGCTTATATAGTTATTCAAAAAGCACAGCACCTAATGAAGGTGTTTAAAGTATTAGATAGTTTTTTTTGTAATTCCAACGATTTTATTCTTATTAAAGCGTACATCGATTTTATAGATGGGCACGAAGTTCAATCTAAGACAGCTGTCTATAATGTTCAAAACAATGGGCGTGATCTTTCTTGGTATTTGAAAGTTCTCCTTGAATTTTTGCAAGCGTTATATGCGCTTGAAAAAAATAAAATTTCAAAATCAGAATCCCTTTTTGAATCAGCTTTTCAAAAAGCAGCTTCTTTAGAACATCAGCGTGCTTTTATGAGTTTTGAGTACGCTATTCAATTGCATAAAGCTGGTAAAACAACACTTGCAAGTAAATATCACCTCAAAGGTGCGCGGGTAGCAAAAGAAAACAATTTTAAACATTATGTAGAAAATTTTGCTTCTTTTTCTCCTGCTGAATATCAAACCTTTTCAGTTCCTTTTGATGAGCTTTCTGTAAATCTTGATTTTGTAGAAGAAATGGTATCTAAAGAACTTCTTGTTAATCGAGTGCATCGTAAAATGCAAGAAAGTCATTTTTTAAATCATATAGCATCTTTAGGAATGCGGTTTTCAAATACAAAAGATTATGTTGCAAGTTTTTGCCAGCATTTTTTTAATTACACCTTTGTAAATGCTATATTTGTAGCACAAAAAACAAATGAGAAAAAATGGGTTTTAATAGGTACATCTGCATTACCTGAAGTACCGGTCCCTACTGAAAAAAAATGGCAAAAATTATACGATCAAGAAAAAAAAGCAAGTGTTTTTCAAGTAACAAGAGTAGGCAAAAATTCTTTTTTTGTAAATTTGTCACAGTTTAATTTTGTGTACTGCTTAATATTTGAGACCTCACAGGGCATGCCCTTGTCATTTGAAGAGAGCGGTGTTTTACAAATTGCTTTTTCACATTTACAATCGTCATTAATTATTTATCAGCAAAACAATGAATTGTATCGTTTATCTACAACTGATGATCTTACCGGATTATATAATAGACGTGCGCTGGGTGAAAAAATGAGACAAGCCTCTGATATGTTTCGCCAAGGGGTAGAAAATAAGTTAGCAAACGTAACGCTTATTTTTATAGACTTAGACAACTTTAAGTTTTATAACGACGAGTTCGGGCATAAAGTTGGCGATTATGTATTACAGTGTTTTGCACGTATTTTAACAGAGGTTGTACGAACCAGCGATAGTTTGTATCGTTATGGCGGGGATGAGTTTATAATTTTTACGCTAGATGTACGAACCCCAAATCCAGAGAGAGTGGTTTCTCGCATTAGAAAAAAGCTAATAGAAGAAGATTATCTTATCCCTCTATTAGAAAAAAAATTAAATAAAAAATTAGATATTCCTGTAAGTAAAAGAATAGGGTTTAGTGCTGGAATATCTACATCGAAAGATATCTTGCCAGAATGTGATTGTGATAAGTTGTTGCAACTTGCAGATGCTGCAATGTATGAGGCAAAAGAAAATGGTAAAAACCTAACTATTACGTATGGGGCGAAATAATTTATTTTTGTGTTAAAAACTTAAAGTGAGAAGTGTATTGTGCTAAGTCTTTGTCAAATTTTGTAACATCAGCTCCTAAATAGGTATAAAAATAATAGCCGTGTTCTTTAGTAAATGAATTAACCCTTAATCGGATTGCTTTCATTGCTTCGCTTTGTTCAAAAAGCGGTGATGGAATCGAATAGGTAAAGAGAGCTTCGTCGATAGATTGTGTATACGAAATTGTAAGGGTTGTTAGCCTATCCTTCTCAACAAAAGTTTGTGTTAAAGAGCTTGTTTTTTTTGCTACTTGTTCTATTGTTGTCTCATTCGTAGTTTGTCCAAAAAGGGCAAAAGCACAGAGCATACCTGTTAC
>DASRMY010000107.1:0-6335 GCA_035647695.1 Treponemataceae bacterium
CACTGAAAGTTTATATGACAAGCCAATGTTACAACAAAGCCTTGAAAAGTCAGGGTTTACAATACAAAAAATGATTTTTACCGGTATGGGAGGTATTAATCTTTCAATTGGTACTCCGACCTTAGTTTTTCCTGGCTGTACAATTACAAAAGACAGCTTTACCCTTTTAATAAATCCTTTTATTATGGCAGAAATTGTAAGCCTAATGCCTGAAGATACAATCGCATATACCGAATTACTCATGGCACCACTAATCAGCGGGGAAAAGATTTCTGCTGAAGAATACAAAATGCTTATTGCATCGATGTATGGAGAGACACTTGCAGATGAACTCGAAAAATCCACTGTTACAATATTGTTTAAATCTCCAAAAAACATTGCCACAGCTACAACTGAACCATCAATTTGCAAAAGTATAAAAATTACCAAAAACGAGGTTGAATATTCCCTTTCTACCCTTGATTTTTTATCACTTTTTTCAGGTATAAAATTTCGCATACAGTGGAAATTGTAAGAACAAAACAGAACTTAATAACATATGTCAACATTTGCTCCGAGCTCAATACTTTTTTATCTATTGATACTTTTTATCTTAGCATTTAGACTGCTCGTACACGAAAAAATTATCTATTAGATGTTGGGGGCTATATGGCACAATTGGTAAATGCTGGTTTCTCAAAAGAACTAGAATCATTTATTACAGAATGGAAATCAAAACCTGGTAATTTAATTATGGTTCTTCATAAAGTACAAGAAGAACAAGGGTTTATTTCAAAAGAGGCTGCAAAAGCAGTAGCAGCTAAAACAGATAATCATTTAGCGCGCGTTTATGGAGTTATGACTTTTTACAGTTTCTTTAAAACGCAAAAACCTGGTAAAAACAAAATCTCCGTTTGCCTAGGAACCGCTTGCTATCTAAAAGGCGGACAAGATCTCATAGAAGAATGTCGAGATTTATTAGGTTTATCAGAAGAAGACATATCTACTGAAGATGGTTTGTTTTCTGTAGAACCAGTTCGCTGTATTGGATGTTGCGGTCTTGCACCTGTTTTATCTATAAATGATGATGTATACGGGAAACTAACAAAAGATCAAATATCTGGAATAATAAATAAATATAAATAAGATGCATTTTTCACTCTGTGATTTGGTAGCTGATTTAACTCAGAACTCTGTAGAAGCTAAGGCACAAAAAGTTATAGTAGACTTTATAGAGTCAGACACAGAACTATCTGTAACTATTATTGATAATGGGGAAGGCATGAGCAGGCACACTTTAAAAAAAATAAAGGATCCGTTTTATACAGATGGTAAAAAACATACAAAACGTAAAATTGGCATGGGAATACCTTTGTTGATTCAAACAGTAACCCAAGCAAATGGAAACTGGAACATTGAATCTAAGGAAAACGAAGGTACAACTATTACCATGCGTTTTGATTTAACTAATATCGATACACCTCCTATTGGAGATGTACCGGGATTATTCAGACAGCTTTTCACCTTACCTGAAGCAGATGAAATGATTATTTACAGAAAAAAAACGAACAATACCAGCTATGATTACACTCTAATACGTTCGCAAATCATTGACGCTTTGGGAGGTATTGAAACAGCATCTGAACTGGCTTTGCTTGGAAAATTTCTAACAAGCCAAGAACAACCGGAAAACTAAAAACTAGTCGGGCACACTTAACACTAAAAGGAGATAGTAGATGGCTAAGATGACACTTGACCAACTTCGCGCATTGCGAGGCGAAACAAAAGCAGCTATGAAAAAACGTGATACTGATGGCAAAACGGTCCAAATAATTGTAGGCATGGGCACATGCGGTATTGCAGCTGGAGCAAAAGACACACTAGAAGCATTTATTGAAGAACTTGATACACAAGGGTTAGGAGAGGTTACATCTGTACGACAAACAGGCTGTATGGGCATGTGTTCAAATGAGCCAACCGTAGAGGTCGTTACTCCTAATATGCCTACTGTTATATACGGAAACGTAGACAGTACAGTTGCAAAAAACATTGTAACACAACATATAAAAGGCAAACATTTGCTCGACAAACTCATTCTTGACCGTCCATCGGTTGATATCGTAAACAAATAGGAGAACCCAATGGCATATAATCATTATATTCTTGTCTGTGGTGGGACAGGTTGTGAATCTACCGGTGCAAATGAAATTTATAAAAACCTACACACAGAAGCAAAGAAATTAGGTCTTGAAGACAAAGTTCAAATTGTGAAAACAGGGTGCTTTGGCTTTTGTGAAAAAGGACCAATTGTAAAAATACTTCCGGAAGATTCTTTTTATGTAGAAGTAAAACCAGAAGACGCAAAAGAAATTATTGAAGAACACATTGTTAAAGGTCGCGAGGTAACCCGACTTTTATATGATAAAACAAAAAAAGACTTATCTAGAGTAGACGATATACAATTTTATCAAAAACAATTACGTATCGTTTTACGTAACTGTGGTGTTATAAACCCAGAAAACATTGATGAATATATTGCTCGAGACGGCTACGTAGCTCTTGAAAAAGCTCTTTTTGAACTAAGCGCCGATGATATTATTTCTGAAATTAAAAAATCTGGTTTACGAGGACGCGGTGGAGCTGGATTCCCTACAGGCTTAAAATGGGAATTTACACAAAAAGCACAAAGCGATGTAAAATATGTTATTTGTAATGCTGACGAAGGTGACCCTGGAGCATATATGGACAGATCAACTATTGAAGGAGATCCACATTCAGTTCTAGAAGCAATGGCCATATGTGGGCGAGCCATTGGTGCGAATCAAGGGTTTGTATATATTCGGGCAGAATATCCTCTTGCTATTAATCGCCTTAAAATTGCTATGAAACAAGCACAAGAATATGGACTTTTAGGAAAAGATATTCTCGGTTCTGGGTTTGACTTTGAGGTTGAAATACGATTAGGTGCAGGCGCCTTTGTGTGCGGAGAAGAAACGGCTCTTTTACGCTCAATCGAAGGTAAGCGCGGTATGCCAACACCCAAACCCCCCTTCCCTGCTGTAAGCGGACTTTGGAATAAACCTACTTGTATTAACAATGTTGAAACATGGGCTAACATTCCTGTTATTATTACAAAAGGTGCAGAATGGTTTAGTACAATTGGTAATGAAGACTCAACAGGAACTAAGGTGTTTGCACTTACAGGAAAAATTGAAAACTCTGGCCTTGTTGAAGTTCCAATGGGTACAACATTACGAGAAATTATTTTTGAAATTGGTGGCGGTATTAAAAACGGCAAAAAGTTTAAAGGCGTTCAAACAGGAGGACCCTCAGGGGGAATTCTTACTGAAGCAGAACTTGACACACCTATAGATTTTGGAAACTTAAAAAAAATGGGCTCTATGATGGGTTCTGGCGGAATGATTGTTATGGATGAAGACGACTGTGTGGTAGATGTCGCCAAATTCTATATGGAATTCTGTGTTGAAGAAAGCTGTGGAAAATGTTCACCGTGCCGTATTGGAACACGACAAATGTACACCATCTTAGAAAAAATAACCCGTGGCAATGGAACACTTGAAGATTTACAAAAGCTAAAAGATATTGGTTCTGCAATGCAAAATGCTTCACTTTGTGCTCTTGGACAATCAGCACCCAACCCAACTCTTTCTACCATTATAAAATTTAAAGATGAGTACTTGGAGCACATAGAAAAAAAACATTGTCTAGCAGGGAAATGCAAACATCTTGTAGAGTATTTTATTACTGATAAATGTATCGGATGCGGCGCATGTGCACGCAAATGCCCTGCAAATTGTATTACAGGTGATAAAAAGCAAATTCATATTATTGATCAGTCGCAGTGTGTAAAATGCGGCGAATGTGAACGCACTTGTATGTTTAATGCAATTATAAAGAAATAAAATACTAGGAGAATATCGTGGCAGAAAAATTAATAAATCTTAAAATAAACGGCAAAGAGGTTACTGTTCCAGAAGGAACAACAATTCTAAACGCCGCAAAATCTATAGGAATTAAAATTCCTTCTCTTTGTTATACTCCCGACCTACCACCATGGGCTTCGTGCGGTATCTGTATTGTTCATCCCGTTGGCTCAACACGTATGATGAGAGCTTGTTGTACAACTGTAACGGAAAGTATGGATATTGTTACACATGACCCCGGACTTGTTCAGGCACGCCGAACAGTCCTAGAATTAATTCTTTCAAATCACCCAGATGAATGTCTAACGTGTTCGCGCAATGGTAAATGTGAGCTACAAACACTAGCTGCAGAATTTGGATTAAGAGAAATTAGATTTGAAAAAATTCTAAAAGACCAACCAATTGACAATTCTAACGAGGCTATCGTTTTAGACAGAAACAAATGTATTAACTGTGGCCGATGTGTTGAAACATGTCAAATTATGCAAAATGTATGGGCCCTTGAATATACTGGCCGAGGTGATAAAACATTTATAGGCCCTGTAGCTGGAATCTCTTTAGCAGACAGTCCTTGTGTTCGATGCGGACAATGTGCAGTTCATTGCCCTACAGGAGCTATTTATTCAACACATTCTAATAGAAAAATTTGGGATAGACTTTCAGATCCTGAATACACACGTGTTGTACAAATTGCACCTGCTGTTAGAGTTGCTCTTGGAGAGGAATTTGGGTATGCACCTGGCACACTTGAAACAAAAAAAATCTATACTGCACTGCGACAAATAGGTTTTGACTATGTATTCGACACCAATTTTTCAGCTGATCTTACAATTATGGAGGAAGGAACTGAATTTGTTAATAGATTTACGGCAGGCGCTCTAAAAGGGCATTTACCACAATTTACGTCTTGCTGTCCAGCATGGATTGATTACTGCGAAAAAAACTATCATGATTTACTTCCTAACCTTTCTACAGCAAAGAGCCCGCAACAAATGATGGGTGCAACTATAAAAACATATTGGGCACAAAAGATGAACCTTGACCCTAAAAAAATATTTAGTATGTCTGTTATGCCTTGTACCGCAAAAAAATGGGAATTGCAACGTGATAAAAATATGAGTAGTGCAGGAACACGTCGTGATGTAGACACTTCAATTACTACACGCGAATTTGCCCGACTAATACGACAAGCGGGAATAGACTTTGAGACACTTGAAGAAACAGAAGCTGACAGCCCTTTAGGACAATATACTGGAGCAGGTACAATATTCGGAGTTACTGGTGGCGTTATGGAAGCAGCCCTACGAACTGCTTATAAACTTATTACACATGACGAACTTGGCGATGTAACCTTTATGAACGTCCGTGGTATGGATGGCGTTAAAGAAGCAAAAATTGATATTAAAGGCATAGAAATTCGGCTTTGCATTATTCACCAATTGGGCAATGTTGATGCTATTATACAAAAAATACGCAAAGAAATTGCTGACGGGAAAGAGCCTTCGTATCACTTTGTAGAAGTTATGGCATGCCGCGGTGGATGTATTGGCGGAGGCGGACAACCCTACTATGTTACAGATGAAATCCGAGCAGCACGCGCCGCTGGACTGTATTCGGATGATGAAAAAAGCACTATCCGCGTTTCTCATAAAAACCCTGATATACAAAAGGTTTACAAAGAATTCTTTGGTGAACCATGTGGTGAAAAATCGCATCGTCTATTACACACAAACTATACAAAACGTGATGCATACGCTGACTAAAACAATTGTTTTATCACTAGAAGCCAGTTCTTTCGCAGAACTGGCTTTTTTTTTACCAAACCTATGCTACAATAAAAAAATGGAAGTAGACAAACTTTTTTTAGATAAATTTGAAAACAAATTAATACAATTTGAAACAAAACTTGCATACATAGAGGATTTTGTTAACCAATTACAAGAAATTACTCTTCAACAAACACAAACAATAGATACTTTGCAATGTGAAAATAAAAACATAGCTCAAAAAATGGCAGAGCTTGCAAAACAATTTGAAGAGGATATTCCAAACCAGCGCCCCCCACATTATTAATAAAACTGACCGCCACTAATTTTCTTGCAATAATTGGACTTTTACAATATACGTATTGACAAGAAGTTGGTTTTCACGATAAAATCTATTCACTTAAGTACAAGGTAACATAGTACATAAAGGGCTCATAGCTCAGTTGGTTAGAGCAACGGACTCATAACCCGTCGGTCCTTAGTTCAAGTCTAAGTGGGCCCAAAGAGCAGATTTCACTATTGAAATCTGCTCTTTTTTTTGCTACCACTGCGACTCACCTGATTCCAGTCGTAGCATTTCTACTTTTTTGATCTAAAACATATTTTACACTTTTATGCTATTTATTTTAAAAACCACTTAAAACAC
>DASRMY010000108.1:0-7804 GCA_035647695.1 Treponemataceae bacterium
CTTTTATATACTATCCTAATTAGAGGGAATTCAGTATGAGCTGGGTTCCCTTTTTTGACGTAGTAGGTACCCTAATCTTTGCAGACCATTAAACTATGGACCTGGTACTCAGGCATAAAATGTTTAACTCCACTGTGCTCAAATTGAACAGTAATTACATATTCATCGTTGGTTTCGTTAGTATTTATTATAGCACCATAGCCCCATTCATCATGATAAATTTTTGCGCCTTTATGCCATTTTTGAGCAAGTTTATTATTAGTACTATTCGAAAGTTGCGTATGTATATTTGCACAAGGGTGTTTAAATGAACGCGGTTTTTTTCCTATAACATCAATCGACTCAGCCACAATTTCTAGTAAAAAAGGGCTCGGTTCCATAAAATCTGTTTTCCCATACATACGTCTTTTTTCACAAGAGGTTAAATATAATTCATCACGAGCTCTTGTAAGACCTACATAGCAAAGGCGTCGTTCTTCTTCAATTTCATCTTCTGTTTTATCTCGTCTAGGAAAAATACCTTTTTCTAGACCTGTGATAATAACGCGTGAAAACTCAAGACCCTTGGTATTATGCAACGTAATTAGCGTTACCGCATCTTGAGCATCTTCGTTTGCAAGATCTAGATTACGATCTAATTCAACATGATCCAAAAAATCTAGAAGTCCTTCTCTATTAGAAGGATATAAAACAGCTGAATTACACAATTCTTGTAAATTTGCAACTCTTTGTGTCCCAGCTATTTCATCTTGAGAACCATGATAATCACTAAGTCCACTTTTAGTAACTATTTTTTCAATAAAACATGCTAATGTATCACCTTCAAGGCCAACTGCTTCTTCAGGGCTAAGATCAACTCCATCAAAAAGGCTGGCTGCAGCACTTTCAGAAAAGGCAGCATATGGTGCACGTTGCGCACTGGCTAGACTTTCATCAAGATCGTTTGCAAGTTCTTGTGTTATTTGTAGAAAAAACAACACACTGCTTTTAGCTTTTTTAGATACAGTATGTACAACTTCATAGCATCCATCAATCAAATTAAAGGCTTCATTATTTTCGCCATCACTATACTGTTCGGACCTTTTTAATCGCGTTGCTGCAATGATTTTATCTTGCGTTTTTGCACCAATACCCCGAGCAGGTTTATTAATAATACGACGAAAAGCAATTTCATCACGAGGATTTGCTATAAATGATAACCACGCTAAGACATCTTTTATTTCTTCTCTTTGATAAAATTTTAATGAGCCGACGACTGTATAAGGTATTTTTCTATGCAAAAACTCTGTTTCAAAACCAAGTGATTGTGCATTAGTTCGATATAAAATTGCCCAGTCAGAATATGGACAACCTTTTTTATATGCTTGTTCAACAAGTTCTGCACAAAACTTTGTTTCATCATCCTGATTTGGTAAAAAAATTAACTTTGGCCGCTTTCCCCCGCCTCGCTCTGCAATTAGTTTTTTACCCAAACGTTCAGTGTTGTGAGAAATTACATCATTAGCTGTTTTTAATATAGGAGCTGTAGAACGATAATTTCTTTCGAGTTTTATTATTTTTGTATTAGAAAAATGGTCTTGATAAGTCAATATATTTTGAATTTCTGCACCACGAAATTTATATATTGATTGATCTTCATCACCAACAACCGCAATATAAGTATCGGGACCACATAATTGTTGTATAAGTAAAAACTGAGCAACATTGGAATCTTGATATTCATCTACCATTATAACATGAAACCTATTATACATATGTTTGCGAACTTCATTATTATTTTTAAGAATCTGCACAGGCAACATTATTAAATCTCCAAAATCAACATTACCTGTTTCTTTAAGTCGAGCTTGATATGCGGTATAAAAACCTGGAAAATCAGGGTCACTAACAAGCTTTACCAAATCAGGTGAATCTGGACTCATACAATAATTTTTACACCATGCAATTTTATGCGCAACTAATGATGCTTGTTTTTTTGGCATTGATGGGATAGCTTTTGTTAAAAGTGTAACCATGTCATCGTCATCATACACAGTAAAGTTTTTATCAATTCCTGCTTCTTCATAATGATTACGTAAAAACCATGCACCAAAAGAATGAAAGGTTCTAATAGGGGTTTTTATTGCTAAAGGTTCAAGTTCTCTAGCTCTTTGCGCCATTTCAGTAGCCGCTTTTTTTGTAAAGGTAAGTGCAAGAATGCGATAAGGCTCAACATCTTTTTGATTAATAAGATATGCAATTTTTGTAGTAATAACACGGGTCTTTCCCGAACCGGCCCCAGCTAAAATTAATAATGAAGACCCTGTATGTTTAACAGCTTCACGTTGTTGTGTATTTAAAACTGATAGATAATCTACTGTTTTCATAGAGCAATAGTATGCCATAAATAAAAAATATCCACTACACCAACAGGACAGTATCCAGATCAACTCCACTTACACCAATAACATTAACCATTACCGTAGTACCTGGAATAATAGCAGCTACTTCTTTTTTGTTTTTTGAGTCATATCTAATAACACTCGCCCCATCAACATCAGGTGCTTGAAACCACACACGACCAATTGCAAGTCCTTCGGTTGCATTAGTAGAGGCACACTGCTGCTGAGTAGAACAAATAACAGGTTCTATAATTTCTTCTATCAACACTCTATATGTTTGCCCAATATGCATTTTCAGTCGGGTTTCTGTAATTTTTGACTGTAACCGTTGTAATCGCCCTGCTCTCTTTTTAGCTGTTTCTTTTGGAACAACATTTTGCATAGTATATGATGTTGTGTTTTCTTCAAGGCTATAGGTAAAACATCCCGACCAATCTGGTTGAATTTTTTGTAAAAATTCTTCGGTCCGCTTTGCAGCCTCATCACTTTCATTTGGAAACCCACATAAAAAAGTTGTTCTAATAACAGCCCCTGGCATACCATTGTCTAAACGTAAGTTTTTACGTAAGGATTGAACAAGTTTTTCATATTTGGCTGCGGTTCCTACACGATTCATTAATGTAATAATGGTATTATCACCGCTTTGAAAAGGAATATCAAAATAATGGAGAAATCTTTTGTCAGCATTTATAACGGGCACTATATCGCGGGGAAAATGATCTGGATGTATGTAGAGAAGTCTCAGCCAAAAATCACCACTTAAAGCTGAAATATGCTCTAAAAGCCTTTTTAACGGACTTGGTTCTTGCGCATATGTTACATCACCAGTGGCACCAGGAGCAACACCATCTCTTCCATAAGCTGCTAAATCTTGGCCAATAAGATTAAATTCAAAAATACCACGTTGTACTAATTCTTGTATTTCAGTAACGATTGCAGCAATTGGTCGACTCCGCAACTCACCACGTATCCGCGGAATAGCACAAAAACTACAATAATTATTACACCCTTCTGTAATTTTTATATATGCGGAGCCAGGAAAGTTTAAGAGAGTGTTCCGTTCACCATCACAAACACCTCTTTGAGGAGGAGTAAGAATTAGACGCTCCCCTTTGTTAAGAGCCATAATGACTTCATCTATTTTTGAAAGATCCCCATTACCAAAGATTGCATCAGCTTCTGGCAAGTTTTCTGCAAACTCAGACGCATATCGTTCGGCCAAACAACCAGCAAATAAAATTTTAGCTGATGGATACGCCTTTCTTGCATTCATTAATGCTGTTAAAGACTCTTGTTTTGCACTTTTTATAAAGCCACAAGTGTTAATTAGTAGTAGGTCTGCTATATTTGCTTTTTGAACCCTTTTTAAGCCTAGGTTTTCTAGCCGTGAGACAAGTATTTCGGCATCAACTTGGTTTTTTGAACAACCATGTTCATCTAAAAAAAACGTTTTCAAAAAAGGTCCTTAAAAAACTAATTTACTTCATACTCTACTAATTTGTAAGAACCCGTCGCTTCTTTTATCCAGCGGATTTCCTGCACTCGTACTTGTCCTGGGCGACCAATTTCTAAATCTACTTGTTTTCCATCTGCTATTATTTGTAATTTTGCAGCATTAGAGTTTGACATCCAAATTTTTACACCATTATTAGCCTTTAGTGTTTTTGTATTTCCACTAACAAAAAACTCTTCTACAGCATCATAATTATCTGCTTTACTGCGGAATACACACACACCTCTAAAAGTAGCCTTAAGCGTAAAAGGATAGGCGCGATTATCTGAAAAAAGAACAGTTTGGGTAGAACTAGCATCTTTAGAAACTTGATCTTCTGATAGAATATTACTTTCAACAACTCCGCCTACCTCTGCAGCCATTTCTGCATTTTTTTTCATAAGCATCCGTGCTTCTGCACCTCGTGTAGAGTCAGTTTTTGAAATATCAGAAAGATATACAATAATATCTGCACCATCTTGGCCATCAACATCAATTTCAAGTTCTTCACCAAGTTCAATAAACTGGGTTCCTACCGGCGTTTCAAGTGTTAGTACAGAAAGCGTACCACTAACTACTAATTCGACAGGGTTTCCAAGCAATGGAATTTTTATTTTATCATCTTTATACAATCTTTTTTCTAAAGGAACAGTTGAAAGAGTTATTTCAACTGGTTCTTTATGAGAAATATCTACTTCTGTTTTCCCTTCTCTTTTATGTTTGCCAAAAATAACAAAATTAAAAACCAATACTATAACTGTAACAAAAACAATACCACCCAAAATTAATAAAAGTATTGCACGAAAACTAATTTCCCTCGGTTTAACTATAAGCTTTTCTGGTACTGGGGCTTCTTGAATAATTTTACATTGAAATAAACGTATTAGATAGACAGGATCAATCTCAAGATAATTACAATATGTTCGTAAAAAGCCAACCACATAGGTATGCCCAGGGAAAACAGTAATGTCTTCATTTTCAAGAGCTTCAACATACTGCCGAGAAATAATTGTTTCTCTGACAACAGTTTCTATACTGATGTTTTTTGACTCGCGCGTTTCTCGTAAAATATCACCAAAACTTTCCATTTTTTTTACTATCCTATTCTGAATAAAGAAAATTATTATATTTATTTGCCGATGACGGTGTATCGTATATAAAACGAGTATCCGGAATTTTTTGATTTAAAGCGTATTCGGTAAAATCAAATGTAAATTTTTGATTTTTTGTTGTAGTAGCTTCTACACGTCTAATAAGCTTTGAAGCGGGATTTACCGAAAGACGTATGAGGCGAAATCCCTCTGAAGCTGTTTTACGTGCAAGGACAAGTTTAACAACCTTTTCGTCTGAATCTTCTTCAAGCGGAACAGGATCTTGTCCTGTTTCGTAGGCAATAGAATAATAACGACTCATAAGACTAAGCCCTTTAGGAGTGGCCAAGTTTGCACCGCTGGCAGTTTCATCTCCAGACTGCACCGACTGGTTTAGTATAGCCTGTGAACCCGGCAAGTAAATGGTAAGTAAATCTCCATTAAAACAAATGACCTGTGTTTTGGGATCTGAAAAGTCAATTCTGAGAAGATTGGGCCGTTTAAATGAAACAACCCCCTCCATTTTTTCATCTCCGACAATAATTTTAATAGCTGCTTCGTAATCACTTATTGCAGCGTAATTGTCGGAGACTTTTCTAAAAAATGCATTGGCTGTCAAAATTGAATTCTGAGCGCTTACCACACCTACAAAAAATAATGCACATAAAATAAAAAGCAAACGTTTTTTCATACAAACAAATCCTCAATACCATAGTACGGTAAATAAGGTGCGTGGGTCAAGAGAAGGTGTTTTTATTCCACATCTTTTAATTGATTTTGAGCTGTAAGAATTTCATCAAAATCTTTTTGATCAATAACTTCTTTTTCTAACAAACGCTGTGCAATATATTCTAATAGTTCTTTCTTTTCGGTTAAAAGTTTTTTTACAGCCTTATACCGTTCTGCCAGAATTTGAGCCATTTGAACATCAACATATTCCTGTGTCGATTCTGCATACTCCCTCATTAGTTGCGGTTCATCTCTTGCATATCCGCTTCCTCTCTTTGAAAGCACAACATTTTCAAATTTATCACTCATACCATAAACAGTCAGCATACGGCGTACAATATCTGTTGCTCGTTGCAAATCATTAGAAGCACCAGTTGAAATTTCGCCAAAGATAAGTTCCTCTGCAGCTCGACCGCCAAGCAGAACATCAACTTCTCCAATAAGCTCGCCCTTTGTTTTAAGAAACCTATCATCTTCGGGCATTTGCATTGTATATCCCAATGCACCGATTCCTCGAGGAATTATAGAAATTTTGTGAACAGGATCAGAACCTTTTGTAAAAGCAGCAGTTAGAGCATGCCCGGTTTCATGATACGCAACAATCCTTCGTTCGTGCTCATTTATTACCCGACTCTTTTTTTGTAGCCCTGCAATTGTCTTTTCTACTGCCTCATTAAAGTCATCCATAGACACAAGCTGATTTCCAGAGCGAACAGCATGCAAGGCTGCTTCATTTACAATGTTTGCAAGATCTGCACCTGAAAAACCAACTGTCGTCTTAGCTACTGAAGAAAGATTTACATCACTTCCCATCTTTACGGTTTTTGAATGTATTTTTAAAATTGCTTCACGCCCTTTAATATCTGGACGGTCTACAGAAACTTGTCGATCAAAACGACCTGGTCTAAGTAATGCAGGGTCTAAAACATCTGGTCTATTTGTTGCTGCTAAAAGTATAAGCCCTGTCTGACCATCAAAACCATCCATTTCTACAAGCAACTGATTTAAAGTTTGTTCTCGTTCATCATTACCGCCGCTTACAGAGCTCATGCGACTTTTACCAATTGCATCGAGCTCATCTATAAAGACAATACAAGGTGCTTTTACCCGTGCTTGCTTAAAAAGATCTCGAACACGACTCGCTCCAACACCAACAAACATTTCTACAAAATCTGAACCTGAAATTCTAAAAAATGGAACTTCAGCTTCTCCTGCAACAGCCCGTGCAAGTAATGTTTTACCCGTACCTGGAGGGCCAACTAATAAAACGCCTTTTGGTATTTTACCACCAATATCTGTATATTTTTTTGGGGATTTTAGGAAATTTACTACTTCTTCAAGTTCTTCTTTTGCCTCATCTACCCCTGCAACATCTTTAAAACGGGTTGTTACCTTGCCTTCTTCAACAGCAATGTTTTTATTACTACCAGCACTAAAAACCCCTCCCCCCATGCCAGAACCCATTTTTTTAAACATCATACGCCACAATAAAAATATCAGTCCAAAGGGTAAAATCCATGAAAGTAAAAAATTTAAGAAGTAGTTGTTTTTGGGAACAATCGCCTTATACCCAACTCCATGCAAATCTAAAAACTTTAAAAAATCTTCAGTTAAAATAGCTGCTGTTTTATATTCTTTGCGACCACTATTTGTTGTGGTAGCAAACAAGGAACGAGAACTAACTCCTGTATCCATCACAGAATTCGTGGGTCCATATCCCATAAAATAATCAGAACCAAGCTCTACACTTACTATGTCACCACTTTCAATTAACTGTTTAAACTGTGAAAACTCTATTATATTAGAAGGAGTCGTTGTAACAAAAAAGTTAATAAATAAGGTAACAGCACCTAAGACTAGAAGTATAGCCCAAAAAGGAATGTTTGGTTTTTTAAAGTTTCCAGGGCCTTTATCATTTTTTCCTGGTTCATTTGACAATTTAAAGAAATTAAATGGATCATTTTTATCCTTATCGTCCTTATTGTCATTATTGTTATTTTTATCGCTCAATGGCTAACCTCCAAAGCTGGTAAAAAATCATTCTGTATAAATATAATCAAATTTTACTCGTTAGTCGAGAAAAAACCTCTTTTTTTAAAGCATACTTATAG
>DASRMY010000109.1:0-17952 GCA_035647695.1 Treponemataceae bacterium
ATTATAACCATACATTCTAATGTTTTTTTCTAACCCGGGAACATATCCCATATAGGGCAACCAAAAACCATCAGGACGTATTCCAAAATAGTTTTTATGCGAAATAAGGCCTGCTTCTATTTGTGCATTAATAGCATCATCTAAATCTATAAAATGAGGAAGAAACAGTGGTGTTGCCGTTGTTCCAAGCAATTCGATATATTCGTTTTCTGCAAAATAAAAAATTTTAGATAATACATCGCAAGCTAGTACATCGGTATAATATTCTTTTATGTTTTGCAGCTTTAACACATACAGCTCAGCATTTTTTTTAAGGGAAGCTTGGCCTTTATAGCGCCTTACTTCAGACTTCCCAAAATTAATTAAACGATCCAACCAAGCAATATATCTTTCCTTAAAAACAGGATTGTCAAGCATTGAACACAATAGAGGAGTAACAACCATAGAAATATGAAAGGATACATTATCACGCTCCATTCGTTCAAACGATTGCAATAAAGGCAAATACATATCAGTCATAAGAGAAAATAAAGATTTATGCCATTGAGAAAACTCTTCTTCCTCTACATGATGCATATATTCCTGATGAGCATATAAAACTATCGAAAGTGTTTTTTTAGCCATATACATATCCTATGAAAATGATTGTCGATGCTTTGCATACTGGGACTGCCTAATGTCTTGTAACCCTGACAACTTTAAAACTGGTGAAACAGACTTGCTGAGCGTTTTTGAGCTTAAATCAGGAAGTCCACGTGGTAAAAAAAGCAACGTTGTTTTAACAAGCATTTGTGGTTTTATGTTTTCTCTTTTTGCAACTAATGCTACACATAAATAGTAACCAGGATTCTGTATAAAAACAAATCGTTCCCGGTCTTGTGTCGAGATGGGTACTTCAAATGTATCTACAGGAATTTCATCTTCTTTTTCTGCAAAAAACATACATAAAATAGAAAACTCGCTAAAGGCAGGATCTTCTACAAAAGAAATTAATTCACTCTCTTTAATATCCCAATATACATAACACCATACTGGATTGCGCATCACAACAGAAATTTTTGTTTCATTATATGTTTTAGGCAAAATCTCAAACTCAGGAATCTCTTCACTTTCTTGAAGATCATTTTCTTTTACATCATCTTCAGAAGAAGCCTCGAGAAGTTCGCCTATAATAAATCTTCGATTCAGGTGCTCTGGGACATCTATTCCGTAATCATCTGCAAGATCTCTTAATGCGTCAGTTGATAGTGTTTCAAGATATAAACGTGTTACTCGTGCTGTATCCATAAGTACAATAATTCTCTACAGAAACACATAATTAGTCAAGTAGTGGTACGTTTTATTACATTCTTTACTTCTATAAGAAATGCAGGACAGCTTTTTTTTACAAGCATTAATTTTTTATTTCATATATAATTGGTCTTGATTTCACCCGATAAGTCTATTGTAAAGGAAGTATTATGAATAAGATAAAAATTTTTTCTCTGCTTTTGATCATTGTTACAACGCCTATTAATGCAGAACTCCTACATTCAACGAGCTGGGGTTATACACTTGATTTACCAGAAGGATTTGAACTAGAAACAAACAATGATACCATAAGTTATCAGTTTAAACATGCATTTATGCCCGTAACAACAATAATAAAAACATATGAGCCAGAGCAATACAAAAACGCCAACACTGTTCTTACCACATCACTTTCTCAATTAAAAGCAAAAACACCGGATGGAATAGCTGATTTTACATGGAGAAATACAGACTCTGCCCTTGCTAGCTTTACTATGAATTTGGGCAATAAATCATATAGTGGGTGGGCTTTTGCATGTACACTACCACTTAAAAAAGGAACCGCATTACTATTGGCCTATGCTGATGCAGAAAAAGCAAATGATTGTCAGCAGTTTTTGCTTTCTGTTTTAGACAGTTTTTCTATAGACAATGCGGCTCTTAGGGCATCAGGTCCTATAAGCACCTATGCTTATCCTGAAACAGATGAAAACCTCTATACTTTAAATATTGCCGACACTCGCATACCAATACTAATGGAAAAAACAGCTGCAGAGGCGAATGAACTTGTTATTGAAAGAGAATATGCAGTCTTAGGGTTATATGCAAAATCACCACTTTGGAAAGAAGCATGGCAACGATATTATCGCATGATTTATCGTGATTCTTTTCGTCGCCTACAAAAAACTGCCTTTTCTATTTACAATGCATTATTCCCAATTGCAAAAACTAATAACCCTGAACATGCCAAACATGAGCTTGCAAGCATGCTTTTAAAATGGACACAAAGTTTTCAATATGAGAGAGAAAAAACACATAGTGATTTTGAAAATTTACCATCAATTATCACAGGAAGCGGGTCTGATTGTGATAGTCGGGCAATGCTCTTAGCTGTTTTATTAGCTCAAATGCATTGTAAAACAATGGTTTTTGTTTCAGTCGAATATAGCCATGCGCTTTTTGGCATTGCTATTGAAGGAGAAAAAGGCAAACAAGCAAGCATTGAAGTACATGGTGTTTCGTATCTTTTAGGAGAAACTACCACAAATATAGACATTGGAATGGTTGCAAAAGAAATGAGTGATGCTAGTAAGTGGATACCAATCCTTGGAATCTAAAAAGCGCGGCGAAATCCACCGCATTTTTCACATTTCAGACAACTAATCCTCTTTAATAAGTAAATTATATGCATCCATAGGCTCTTTAACCTGTAATAGAGCAGTACGCAAATCGGTATCTTTCAGCCGTGTAGAAATACAGGATAATGTTTGCAAATAATATGCATGCTGATTATATGCAGCTGCAATCATAAAAAGCAAGCGAACAGGTATATCATCAATTGTTTGGAAATCTATAATATCACATTGACTTATTCCTACAGACATAACCAAATCAGTAACAGAAGATAAACGCACATGGGGAATTGCAATCCCTCGTCCCATTGCCGTAGACATAAGCTCTTCTCTTTTTAATATTTCCACTGACAATTCTTTGCTATATTTCACTTGTGGAGCTGTACTTAGATTCTCTGCAAGTTCTATTAATGCATCATGTTTTGTTGCATGATTTAAAAACAGAATTCTTTCAGGTGACAGGATGTTTTTAATTTGTAATTTACTTCCACTTATTAAACTTTTAGTACCTGAAGACAAACGTTCGTTAACCCAACTTTCAATTTCTGATTTTTTAAAACGCCAAACAGTTCCGATTTTTCCAGATGGGATTTCACCTTTTTGCGCCCAATCGTAAACAGTGCGTTCTGAAACACGTAAATACTTAGCAACTTCATCTATTGTAAGAATATCATCTACCATTTTATAAATCTCCTCATGCATTTTTTCTTGTAAAACCTTAGCATACTTTGCATTGTTTACGCTTTTCTGTCAAGTATTGCATGCTATAAACCTTGTGCTAATTCGTGCAATGAATCATAGGGATATAAATCGCCAAGTGTTGTTTCTACTTGATTTTCGACCGAGCAGCCAAAAATAACAGGCGTTTCAGGAGGAGCAAATTCACTTAATGCTTGACGACAAACGCCGCAAGGCCCAACTGGAGAAGAAGAAGAAGGTGTTGCTACGGCAATAGCCATTATACTTCGATACCCATTTGTTACCGCCGTATACAGAGCTGTGCGCTCAGCACAATTGCTTACACCAAAAGAACGATTTTCGACATTTGTGCCTCGTATAATACTTCCATCTTTCATAAGAAGAGCTGCACCCACTGGAAAATGTGAGTATGGTGAATATGAGTTTTCAGAAGCCTTTAATGCAACTGAAAATAAATACTGTAAATCCTTTTTCATACACGCTCTCAAAATTCTTTGTCTTGACCAGATAATGTGACTATTATATCATAGCCTCAGTATGATATCAAAACAAAAAACATTTATTTCTATATTAGTTTGTATACTCTTTTTTATTATATATTTTTTTACAGCTGCAACTACATTAAAAGAACAAATCCATTTACAACCAGTTTGGACTATTGATATTATTAAGAACAGACAAAATCACACAGAGCACTTTCCAGTTTACGGGTTTACACACCATTTTAAACTTGGACAAAACCTTGGCTATTTTGATACAGACGGACAAATAGGATTGTTTAAAACATTTCCTTTTAAAGCTGCTGTTTCTGATAATTTTTGGACACTGTACTCCCAAGACCATTCAATAACGTCTGTCTTCACACCCCAAAAAACAGAGATTGCGACTATTAAGGCTACAGGGTTTCCTCATTTTGATAAAAACAGAATATATATATTTCATCCTGGGGGAAATTCTTTTTCATCCTATACAAATGAAGGCACCCTATTATGGACACATGAAGAAGCATCTATAATAACAGCTTTCGATTCTTCTCCAGGTGGTACGGTAGCTGGTTTTTCAAATGGGAACATATTTTATACAGATTCAACCAGTTTTAAAACAACCGTTTTTTCTCCAGGTGGAAGCAATTATGAAATTATTTTTGGCTTAGCTATTTCTGAAAATGGCAAATACATTGCTGCTCTATGCGGCTTAGAAAAACAACGCATTGTTATAGCACAGATTGAAAACCAGCAAGTAAAAATATTTTATCATGAATTTCTTGAATCTGAAACAAGGGAACAATCACTCGTATATTTTAATTCTGCTAATGACAAAGTTTTTGTTAATACAAACAAAGGAATAGTAAGTGTAAACATTAATACCCTTAACTCTACTCATTTTGACATAGAAGGCACAACCGTTAATATTATTGAATGCACTGTAAAAAACAAACAAATGTATGCGGTGCTTTCAAAAAAAGAAAAATCTTACTGGGTTTCACTTATTAATAATAACGCTGTCAAAATGGGTAGTTTTAATTTTGTTGCAAAAAATGCTTTTATTACTTCAGAAGGCAACTCTCTTTTCGTGGGCAAAGACACTTCAATTTCACGGATTGATGTAATAAAAGAGTAGGAGTTTATAATGAAAAAATACTTTGGATTATTCTTTATACTTGCAACAATCTCTTATTTAGACTGCTTTGAATGGCCACAATTAGTAGAAAACCAATCTTCCATTTTTGCATGGTTTGGAGAAAACAGGGGCAGTAGCTTTTGCTCAGCCCTGCTTTTTTCTGATGCCGATACGGTTCATGCAAGTGATGAGGGTTTAGCTCTTGCAATACTTGGAACAAACTCAAATGAAGATGGTTGGTTTTCAAGCACTTTAGGAAACACAGTAATTCTTGCACATAAAAATCAAATGAACACTGTGTATGGGAATCTTGAAAGTATAGATATTGTAGATAGTACTACAAAGGTTAAAAGTGGAGACATTCTCGGCAAGGGTGGAAGTTCTGGGTGGCAAAAAGGGAAAAGTTGCCTTGAATTTCAAGTTCTAGATACAAAACTCGAAGCAATAATAAACCCTTTATTGTTATTAGAAAAAAAAGATATTGAGCATGACTTCTTAGTTATGAATTTGAAAGCTAAAAATCGCACAACTGGTTTATCTCATACGCTTTCAAACACACTTAAAATACCACCTGGTGTATATGCATTATACTGTAATAGAGAACCAGGAAAGATGCCTTATAAAATAACAACTTCTATTAATGGGATAGCTTCAGATACAATCACCTACAATATGCTTGTGCGAAAAAATAATCGCCTTTGCTTACAAGGCAAACGTCCCTATCAATTTACAGAAATATATCCTGAAGAAGGACGTTTTATGCTTGCAGAAATCATACTTACGTACGGAAAAAACACACTGGCAATAACAACAAATAATTCTCTCGGTAAAGAAAAAAAGGTGAAATATCACCTTGAAGTAAAATAAAAATTACTTTTTATACTTTTTTTCAACTTCTTTTATTTTTATAGTTGCTAACTCTTTACATTTTCCACAAACAGTTCCAATCCCTGTAAAATCTTGTAGTGAATCCCAATCGCAAATACCTTCTTCATATGCTAATGCAATATCAAGATCTGTTATGTTTTTACATTCGCAAACAATTTCTGGTTTTTTATATTCAGCAACTGCTGTACGTTTTCTCCACGGTTTTCGCCCTTGCTTTACTAAAAAATCATCTATTGCCTTTCGCAACGCCTCATCACCAAGAACAGAACAATGAATTTTATTGTCAGGAAGCCCACCAAGACGCTTAACAATATAGGAAGGTTTTAATGTATAGGCTTTTTGTATCGAAAGTCCGCGAACAGCCTCGCTCATCATAGAAACTGAGGCTATCGCACTAGCACAACCATAGGTTTTCCAGCGAATATCAGTAATTATATCATTGCTAATACGCAATAGAACAAGCATCTGATCACCACAAGCAAGACTACCTGTTTCTCCTCGACCATCACAGGCCCAGGTATTTTCTGGTTCTAACAGCACATTTTGTGGATGTAAAAAATGCTCTTTTACAATATCTGAATAAATCCACTCTCCCATATACTGCCCTAAAAAATTTATTTATTATCGTTGTTTGTATCTTCAGAATCTTTAAGATTATCAGTCTTAGTAGTTCCTTTGCGAAGATTATATAAATATCGTTTTATTTTTTGACTTGCAGTTTTTTCAAAGTCTTCAACAGGATGAACGTGAGTTAGCTTGCTAAAACGATTAACCTGCTCATTAACAAAATATTTAATTTCACCCATGAGCGCAGTACTGCTGTATGCAACATCTTGACCAAGTCGACCTGCTACATCTACAGCTTGTTGTATAAGTGTTTTCTTTTTATCTTCATTTAATTGAACAAGAGCAACAAGGCCTTTATCATCTTCTATGACAAGACTTTCTAATACATCTGGATGTTGATTAAGTACAAATTCAATATCTTCGGGATATATATTTTCTCCGCTTGATCCTAGAATCATATTTTTTAAACGACCTTTTAGTTCAAGCCACATACCATTGTGAAGGAGGCCTAAATCTCCGGTTTTAAAGTACCCTTCGCCACAGTCATCATCTTGTGTTGTAAAAACGTCAGCAGTCATTGCAGGTTCTTTATAATATCCTTTCATAACATTTTCACCTTTTATAACTACTTCACCCACACGTGTTTTTGGATCGCAATTAATTGTTTTCATATCAACACCACGCAAGGCAGGCCCAATTGTCCCTGGAACTGTATGCTTAGGACCAGTACCTGCTACCAGTGGCGATGTCTCAGTAAGGCCATACCCAATAGCATAGGGAAACTTTGCATCCTTTAAAAACTGCTCAACTACTGGATCTACTTTTGCCCCTCCAATACCAAAAAACTTGACTTTGCCACCAAATGTTTTTTTCAATGACTTACCTGCTATTCGGTGTAGAATTTTTTGAAAAAACCTAATATTGTAAATCTTTTTTATGCGTTCCGTTTTTGTAAAGGTAGGAATAATTTTGTTTTTATATATTTTTTCCATAATTATTGGCACACTCAAAACAATAGTCGGACGTATTTTTTTTAACGCGGGAAGCAAAGTTGATACTGTGGGTGGTCGTTCTAAGTAATAAATACAAGAACCATTTAAAAACTGAAGAACAAAACCGAGCGAAAATTCGTATACATGACTCAAAGGCAAAAATGATAAGCATCTGTCAAGTTTATTAATACGTTGCATAGTTTGTGCTTGAATGGCGCACCAGACTAAATTTTTATGACTCAGTTCAACACCTTTAGAACGACCTGTAGTGCCAGAAGTATAAATAATTGAAGCTGTATCGTCTTCTTCAACCCTACAGTCTTCGCACGGAGGCAAATCTTTTGTATTAATATCAATTACTGATTTTTCATATGCAGACTGCCCATTTGTACGTATAACTTTAAAATCACTAATACGAATAGCAAAAGGAAAAACTGCTGGTGTTATTTCCTCAAACCTTTTTAGTAATGTATCACCAACAATAATACCTGAAACCTCAGCATGTGTTGCCATTGTTTCAACTTCTTTTGCAGTGAAATCTGGAAGCAACGGAACTGCCACAGCGCCCATGTTTACTATTGCAAAATACGCCGCACCCCAGTGTGGAGTACTTGTTGAATAGAGCGCAACTTTATCGCCTTTTTTTATACCAAGCACCGACAGTATTTTAGAAACTTGTGTAACAAGTTTTCCTATTTCGCCATACGTTAACGGCTTTGTACTAACGAACGATAATGCATTGCTTTCCCGATATTTTACTAGAGAATTCTTAAAAACAGATGGGAACGTTAAACTTTCTAAATCACGAGCAAAGACCATGAAAACTCCTCTAAAAAGGCAACCATACACTTACAATAAGCATATGGTTTTTTGCTAGCATAGCTAATTTTTACGGCTTTTCATGCAGCCGTTTGCATTTTTTCACGTTCTTCCTTGGCAAGCATCTTTATTAAAATACTTATTTAAAAACAGGAGAACGGACATATGTATCATTGCGCTCATAACCGACCGATACAATACTCACAGGTGTATTACAGTAATCTTCAATAAATTCAACATATTCTTTTGCAGCTTTTGGCATTTTTTTATATGACCCACAAAGTCTCAGTTCTGTGTTCCAACCATTAAATTTTTGCAAAACAGGTTTTGCTCTATTTAATTTTTCAATAGAAGCCGGGAAATCTGTTATTATTTCACCATCAATTTCATACGCTATACAAGCTTCTACCTCATTGAGTGTATCATATATATCGAGGTGGGTCAAAACAAGACCAGTAATAGAATTAGACCGACATGCATAACGCAGTGCAACAAGATCAAGATATCCACATCGCCGTGGACGCCCTGTTGTTACCCCATATTCACGGCCAGTTTCACGGACAAAATTATAGAGTTCACTTTGACTTAGTTCATCAAACTCGGTCGGAAAAGGACCATTCCCAACTCGCGTAGTATACGCTTTAAAAACTCCATATATTTTATCAATAGCAAGCGGGCCAACACCAGCACCAACAGAAGCACCATGAGCACCGCTCATTCCAGATGAAACAAAGGGATAGGTTCCCGCATCAAGATCAAGCATAGCCCCTTGTGCCCCTTCCATAAGACATTTTTCATCACGGTGTTCAAACATTGCTGCAGTTATATCAATACGCATTGTAAGTAATTCATCACGATATTTATCTAAAAAAACTCTATCTTCTTCTTCTAATTCTTCTAGTTTTTCATCCCAGTCTATATCTGCAAAGCGAATTCCATCACGTTCTGATTTCATAGAATATGTTGTTCCAATTCCACGACCTGTTGTGCCAATAGGTTTTTTTCGCTGAGCATCACGCTTTTTATCCATGCATCGATAGCGAGGAAGAACAATATGCGCTCGATCAGAAATTAACACACGTCCCTTCCATTCAATTCCTCTATCTTCAAGCATTTTTAATTCTTCAAAAAGTGCTTCTGGGTCTATAACCATACCCATTCCAAGATAGACAGTTTTTCCTGGATATAAAATTCCAGATGGAACAAGATGAAGTGCATACTGCTCGTCTCCAATTACAATAGTATGGCCTGCATTTGCGCCACCTGCATAACGAACAATAAGATCGGCATCATCTGCAAGAAAATCTACAACCTTACCTTTTCCCTCATCTCCCCATTGCGCACCTATCACGACTACCTTCATCTGTTACTCCTCAGTATTCTGTTTCTATTTTCTTGTTAACCATAGAATTTATTTCTACTTGTTTTGCTTTGCACTGATAAAAATAAATATCAGTAATTATGCATATTATAATTACTACAGCTCTAATAATTATAGAGGGAATATACCTTTCAAGCCCCACATAATCTACTGTATAACAAAATGCAGTGTAAACAAAACTACCTATTATTAGAAAAGGCAAACGACCCTTACCACCAAAAATTGAAAAACCACTAATTAGACAAATAACAATGATATCAAATAAATAATTGAGTCCAAATTCTGAATCCACGTAGCCTGTATATGAAACTTGCATAATTCCACCAAAAGAAGCAACTGCAGTAGAAATAAAAAGCACTAGAACAAGTTCAAACAAGGGCATTTTCTCATTACTATCATGCATATTAGACTGTGGCTTTTGGTTAAACAATGTTTTTAGTGCAGAAATTCGAAAACGTGCGATCCAAAGTCCTATGCAAATAAAAACAGAAACAATAACCGAGACGGGTAAGGAATAGGTTGGGTCACTGCCTATAGAAGCTGTTGCAATTTTACGAAAAGAAACTGAAAAAGCATCGAGATATATCAAGCCTTTTTCACTATTGTGTAAATATACATGAGCAAAACCATATAATAACGCTATTATACCTAAATTTGACAAGATAAAAGAAAACGAAAAGGTACGAATTAGTAGAACATGCAGAAGACTTACAAGGCACATAACAAGAATTACAACTATAACTACAACGCTAACAGGAATAGAAGGAAAACTTGAAAAGACAACAGAGGTACTATTAGGTGTTTGAAAAAATGATGCAGCGAAAATGCCTGCCAAACCTGCAAAAAATGCAAGCGATATATTTAAAATACCAAGATACAGACAAAAAGCAAAGGCACACGCAACAATAAGTCGAGGTGCTGTAATGGATAGTATGTTTCGTATATTTCTCACCGAAAACAAACTTGAATCTATAAAAAGAAAAACGACACACAACACAAAAAGCACGACAAGCGATGCATTTTCTACTAAAAACCGTTTAATTTTACTTTTTATGTCTTTAATTGAAAGCCCCATTACATATCCTTATCAGTATTTTGCAACCCCAATATTCTATCAGATATTGTTTTTTTATGATACACTTTCTTCCAGTACATGTTTGAAAATATTCAAGCCTGCATCGAGCTCTTCATCTGTTATAATTAATGGTGGCAAGAACCGAAGCGTGTTTTTACCAGCGGTGCAGCAACAAAGACCTTGTTTTAAACATTCTACTTGTATATCAAATGCTTTTATTTTAGGAATCATTTCAAACCCAAGCATCAGCCCTTTTCCACGAATATCGCAAATCAAGGGCGATTCCCATGAAGACACCGTTGAAACAATATACTCTCCTGCAGCTACAACCCTATCCATAAACCCTGGCTTTAAAACCTCCGCAAGAACAACATTAGCTGCAACACAAACAAGAGGGTTTCCAGCAAAGGTTGATTGATGATCTCCCGCTACAAAAACATCCCTAGCCACTCCTTTGAAAAGACAAGCTCCCATAGGAAGACCCCCAGCAATAGCCTTTGCAAGTGTCAGCACATCTGGCTTTATATCAAGCTCATCACTTGCCAAAAGCTTTCCTGTACGCCCCATTCCTGTTTGCACTTCATCACAAACTACAAGAGCACCTGCTTTATGAGCAGCAATTGTTGCTGCTTGAGCCCATTCCTTATCAATAAGATTAACTCCACCTTCCCCCTGTACACACTCTATAAACAAAGCAGCAGTTGTCTCATCAAAGGCTGATTCAAGTACTTTAAAATCACCAGCCTTAATAGTTTTAAACCCAGCTGGATACGGTGCAAAATATTCAGGATGAAATTCTTTTTGTCCAGTAGCTTTTAGAGTTGCCAGCGTTCTACCATGAAAAGATTTTTCAAGTGTATAGATGATATGACGTTTTGCAACAGGAACTCCATCACCAGCATATCGTATATTATCTGCTTTTTTTTCAGAGTCTAAAATTCCGTTACTTTCCATCCAACCATATTTTCGAACAAGTTTTATAGCTGCCTCATTTGCTTCTGCTCCAGAGTTAGCAAAATATGCCCTTTCAAAGCCTGTAGCCTTAAGCAAATTATCAGCATATTGTAAGCCACTATCACTCATATAATAATTTGAAATATGCAGCTGTTTTGCAGCCTGTTCTTGAATAGCCTTGGTTAAAGCTTGATGATTATGACCCAGACAATTAACCGCTATACCACTTAAAAAATCTATATATTCTTTACCGTTTGTATCCCAAAGCCTAGATCCTTGTCCATGAGTAAAGGTAATATCAAAGCTACCATAATTATTTAAAACTTTTTTTTCCATTTTTATGCCTTCTATTATATTAATTATACACCATGGTACCTACACCACGGTCACTAAACATTTCTATTAAAAGCGCATGAGAAACACGACCATCAATTATATGAGCACGAGAGACACCGTTTTTCAAGGCCTCTAAACAGCATTCAATTTTTGGAATCATTCCACCACTGATAATACCATCATCTATATAGGATTGCACCTCATCAACATGCATACGTTGTATAAGACTGTTTGGATCATCAGTGTTGCGCATAACACCAGGCACATTTGTTAATTGAATAAACTTTTCTGCTTCAAGTGCAACGGCAAGTTTTGCTGCAGCTGTATCTGCATTTATATTATACGTACCTGTATGCCCAGCTTCACCAAGAGCTACAGGTGCTATTACAGGTATAAAACCTTTATTTAAAAGTGATTTTAATATCTCTGGGTTTATTGTTGTTATCTGTCCAACATAACCAAGGGATGAACCATCTTTCTCTATTTTTTTTGCAGTAAAAAGCCCAGAGTCCACACCACAAAGCCCAACAGCCTGGCCACCTTGTTGTTGTAAAATACCAACTATATCTTTGTTAATTTTTCCAGCAAGAACCATTTGAACTATTTCCATAGTTTCTTTATCTGTATACCGCAGGCCATTTATAAATGTGCTTTTTTTACCGACACGACCAAGCATTTTATTAATTTCAGGACCACCACCGTGTACAATGCAAACTTGAATTCCAATAGTATTTAATAAGACAATATCTTGCATAACAGCAGCTTTTAGTTCATTATTTAGCATAGCATTACCGCCGTATTTGACAACAACAACCTTACCTACAAATTGTTTAAAATATGGCAATGCTTGTACGAGCACATCTGCCCAATCTTCATTTTTAATTTTATACATATCTAATCCTTTTTATATTTTTTGTACCGTATTGGGACGATAAAAAATCCGTAAAACCTAGGTTCTGTAATCACCATTTATTTTTACATATTCATAGGTTAAATCACACCCCCAAGCAGTACCAGAAGCATTACCTTCTTCAAGCTCAACAAGTATTTGAATTTCTTTTTCACCTAAAATAAT
Organism: Treponemataceae bacterium; assembly: GCA_035647695.1. Classification (GTDB taxonomy): domain Bacteria; phylum Spirochaetota; class Spirochaetia; order Treponematales; family Treponemataceae; genus CETP13. The sequence goes on from DASRMY010000109.1 coordinate 13,049, forward strand.
AGCAGCTTTTTTTTCATCAAATTCTAACGGAGCACCATGCTCAAATACTTTTTCACAGCCTCTCGTGCTAGAAAAAGAAAGAGATGTTTTTTCTGGTATAAAAGATCCTCCAGAATAACCAAGCGCACAAAGGATTCGTCCCCAGTTTGCATCTTTACCAAAAAAAGCCGCCTTGACAAGGCTTGATGATATAACAGCCTTTGCCAAAATACGTGCTGTTTTAACGTCTTTTGCCCCAGATACAATGCATTCTATCAAATGCTTTGCACCCTCACCATCTGCTGCTATACTACGTGCCATTTTTGTATTTATTATATTTAAAGCATGCAAAAAACTATTATAACCAGCTCCTTTTTTTCTGATTTCAGCGTTTTTTGCTTGTCCATTAGCTAGTACCAGCATACTATCATTAGTACTTGTATCACCATCTACAGAAACACAATTATAGGTACCAACAACACTTTCTTCTAATGCTTTTTTTAACATTTTTGCAGAAATACAGCAATCTGTTGTAAGAACCGCAATCATTGTTCCCATATTTGGATTAATCATACCAGAACCCTTCGCCATAGTTCCTATACGTATTTTTTTACCATCTATTTCAAATTCTACCGCACATTCTTTGTATATTGTATCAGTGGTCATAATAGCTGTTCGTGCTTTTTTATGACCATCCCTTGAAAGCCCCTTTGCTAAATCTAAAACGCTATTTTCTATTTTTTGTATCGGTAATTGTTGTCCAATTACACCAGTACTGGCTACCAGAATATCTTTTTGAGTAATTAAAGATTTAACCACACCCGTTTTGTTTAAAGCTTTTGAAGTAGCTACAGCCATTTTTTGTGCATTAGTAGCTCCTTGAGCACCTGTGCACGCATTAGCATTACCAGAATTAATAATTATTGCTTGAGCACAACCACTTTTGCATCGTGCACGGGTAAGTTTTACAGGTTCAGCAACTACTTTGTTTTGTGTAAATACACCAGATGCGCTACAGATTGTATCAGAACAAACTAAGGCCAGATCTTCTTTATTGCTATTTTTTTTAATACCAGCCAATATCCCATTAGCTACAAACCCTTTTGGGGCACAAACCCCACCTTTTACCCAGTTTGCCTGCATAAAAATACACCCCACGCATAAATATTACATAAATATACGCCGAGTGTATCACATCACTTTTATGTTGACAAGTAAAAAAACTTTTATGGCAGGAAATCGCAACACGTTTTTCAGGTTTTAGAAAAACCCCCCGCCCATAGCGTTCATCATATTATTTTGCATTTTTTTATTTTTACTCACTTTTCTCATCATATTTCTCGTTTTTTCATATTGCTTTATGAGACGGTTAACCTCTGCTACAGATGTTCCAGAACCATGAGCAATGCGTTTGCGTCTCTTTGGACCTATAATAAGATGATTAGCTCGTTCTTTTTTTGTCATACTTTGAATAATTGCTTTTTGATATTTCATCCCACTAGTATCAATATCACTTGCAGAAACTTGGCCAGCCAAACCTGGCATCATATCGAGCAATTTATCCATAGACCCCATTTTTGAAACACTTTCAAATTGCTCTAGCATATCTTGCAAGGTAAACTCATTACGAGCCATCTTTTTCTGTAGTTTTTCAGTTTCTTCAATATCGAGTGTTTCTTGTGCTTTTTCTACAAGTGATACAATATCACCCATTCCAAGAATACGGCTTGCAATACGATCTGGATGAAATGGTTCAAAATCTTCTATTTTTTCACCAGTCCCTATGAATAAAATAGGTTTACCAGTAATTGATTTTAATGACAGGGCAGCACCACCACGAGCATCAGAGTCAAATTTTGTTAAAATAACACCACTTAGATCAAGTCGCTCATCAAAAGTTTTAGCAATATCGACTGCATTTTGTCCAGTCATAGAATCTGCAACAAGAATGATTTCATCTGGTGTAACTGCTTTTTTAATAGACACAATTTCGTCCATCATTGACTCATCAACTTGCAAACGCCCCGCAGTATCTATAATTACAGTGTCTAATTGATTTTTTCGCGCATAGGTTTTTGCCGCTTTTGCAACACGCACCGCATCCTTGGCTGTTCCAGGTAAAGAAATGTCTTCTTTATATAGCTCAACACCGGCTTTTTCAGCCATAACAGATAATTGTTCAATGGCCGCAGGACGCACTAAATCACAAGCAACTAATAAAGGCTTTCGTCCTTCTTTTTTGAGACGAGCAGCAAGTTTTGCAGCTGAGGTTGTTTTACCAGATCCCTGAAGACCTAAAAAAAGTATAATAGATTGAGTATCTGGCCCTTTTAATGCAAGGTCTGTTTTAACATCTCCTAATAGAGCGACAATTTTATCATGTACAACTTTCACAAATTGCTGTCCAGGATTAACAGCTCGCAAAACCTTTTCGCCCTTGGCTTCTTGAATAGTGCTATTAACAAAACGCCGCACAACACGAAGGTTTACATCTGCCTCTAATAAGGCCATTTTTATTTTTTCTACACTCTCATCTATGTTTTTTTCTGTTATAGACGACTTCCCGCTTATACCACGGATGATATCACTAAAAGTATTTGTTATTTTTTCAAGCATTTATATTCCTTAGATATCCACTAATACACTGTTAACGTAAAATTCCCATAAGAAAATCAAGTGGTTTTTGTTCTTTGTTTAATATATGATACAACCCTTTGCAAATAGGAAGCTTAAGATCTTTTTTTTCTGCGATTTCATACACAAATTTACAGGCAACGACCCCTTCGGGTAAATAGCTCATTTCACTAATACGTGCTATAAAATCATCAATGTTTTTATATGGAGCAAGAATATTTTTTTTAATAATGTCATGCCCAAAACGGCGATTCCTTCCAAATTTTGAACGACAGGTTACATCTAAATCGCCAACGCCTGCAATAGAAGTAAAGGTTTCTGCATGTGTCGCACCCAGCGCAAAACCAAGAGTTTGAATCTCATTAAGACCTGCAGCAAGTAAAAGAGATTCAGAGTTATCCCCTAACGAATCGCTTTGTTCTGCAACAGCATCTAAGCAACCAAAAACAATTGCAATAACATTTTTTACAGCTGCACAAATTTGCACACCAATAATATCAAGGCTTGAAAAAACCATGAGACCTTGCACTGTCATTAATTCTCTGAATAGTATAGAGTTTTTTGGGTTTTCACTTGCAGCAATAAGACCAGTCAATTTTCCCATTGCTACTTCTTCAGCATGGCTGGGCCCAGAAATATACACCAAATTACCCTTGTACGATGCAGGCAAAGCTTCTTCCATTGTTTGTATTATTAACTTTGGACCATCTTCACTTGATACAAACCCTTTTGTAAGAACACCAATACAGGTTGATCCATCAGTTATAGAACCCACATTATCTATTTTTGCTATTGTAGAAGCAAGATACAAAGAAGGACTTGCAAAAATTAAAAAATCTTTATTTTTTGCAACTTCGCAAATATCTATGCTTGCAGTTATGTTTTTTGACAACGTATAGCCGGGCAAATATACATTGTTTTCGTTTTTACTATTAATTGTGTTTGTAACCTCTTGTTCCATAGCCCAAACTTGCACAAAATGTCCGCCTCGTCCCAGCGCTTGTGCTATTGCAGTTCCCCAAGCACCCGCTCCGATAATACCTACGTTTTTAGGTTTCATAATACATCTCCCACAAAAGCAGCCTTATTAGTTTCTTAGCACATAACTAAGTGATTTATTAAAACATACCCTTTTATACTACCCCTTTTTTAAGAGAGGTGCAAGCAAGAAAGGTTTAGTAGCTATAGCTGGAGACAAACTCTCTGGATATCGTAATTTAAGGTGTTGAATAATCTTTATTTGTGCATATTTATAAAGCTTAAATATCAGAATTTTCTCTTGAAAATCAAAAAGAACAGGCTAACCGAAGAAATCGAAAACCGAGAAAAACAACAAAAGGAGTAGTTCAAGCTTACAAGCGAGTACGCAGGCAGCTTAACCCTGAGCTTTTATTGACTCACTGTGGTTCTTTAATTATTTTCGGTAGTTAATGTAACTCAAACAAAATGAATCTCTCATTTTTTGAAACCCAATTACCAAAACTGGAGGGTATGTGATATAATTGAAATTTAATTACATAAAAACATCGTAAATTCAATATATTAAGGAAGAGTGTTCTATGATTACATCAGAAGAAATAAAAAGACGATTATGGGATGGAGCCAATGAACTCAGGGGTTCCATGGATGCAAGCAGGTACAAAGATTACATGCTAGGATTAATGTTCTATAAATTTTTAAGTGATAAAACTTTAGATGCATTTAAAATCTCAGCAGGCCTAGGCAAAATAACAGAAGAAGAACTCGTAAAAGAATATAATAGAGCTAGAGAAGAATACGGGGAAACATTGGATAAGACCTTACAGAATGTAATAGGATATTATGTGCTTCCTGACTACCTTTATCAAACTTGGATAATGGATATTAATTCAGGTGATTTTGAAGTACAAAAGGTAACAGATAGTTTACATAATTTTGAACGAACTATAGCGATTGAATCGGGAAATGATGATTTCAAAGGCTTATTTTCAAGCTCTACAATAGATCTAACTGATACTGCTCTAGGTAGCAATCTAAATGAAAGAAGCAAAAATATACAAGCTCTAATAATGCTTTTTGCAGACTTAAATATGGTTTCCCTTCAAAAAGGAGATATTTTAGGGGATGCCTATGAATATTTAATTGGTCAATTTGCAATGGAATCCGGTAAAAAAGCTGGGGAATTCTACACACCTCATCAGGTTAGTGAAGTTATGGCACAAATTGTTGCTAAATCATCCATGGTTGAATCAATATATGATCCAACTGTAGGGTCTGGATCTCTGCTATTAACCGTAGCAAAGCATTTAAAT
>DASRMY010000110.1:0-17959 GCA_035647695.1 Treponemataceae bacterium
ACATATAACGTTATAAGCGAAACATATGAAAACACTATTAATGTTTCAGGATATATTCAGGCAGCTAAAAGTCAGTCGTTAACAGTATCTTCGGCTGGCACTGTAGAAGCTGTGTATGTAACAGAGGGAGATTTTGTAAAAGCAGGAAATGTTCTCGTTCAGCTTAATAATTCTGAAGAGGAGTATAATCTTGAAAAGCAAGATTATGATATAGAACAAAAACGAATGGCAGGTGCTGCCAGAGAAGTATCTTTAATGATGAAACAAAGAGAAATGAAGCTTGACAGGCTTAAAGATAAACAAGTTATTGCTATGTTTGATGGTGTGGTAGCAAGCCTCGATGTTTCAAAGGGAGATTATCTTAATACGAAAGATACAGTTGGGACACTTGTAAACAGAGATTATTTAAAAGCAGATGTACAAATTGTAGAAACAGATGTAGCAAAGCTAAAAATTGGGCAGTCGGTTACGTGTAACTTTCCTGCGTATCCTGAAGCAATAATTAAGGGAAAACTTGTTTCTTGGCCATCTGTTGCTGAAATTAGTTCTTCTGGGGCAACATTTGTTAATGCAGAAGTACGTATCTATGATGCTCCTGAAGAAATATTACCTAACTACTCCTTTACGGGTGAAATAGAAATAAGTCCTCCTCAAACAGTTTTGCTAGTTCAAAAGCATGCCATAGGTTATGACGAAGAAATTGGATCGTATGCTGAGATTATAGAAAAAAACGGTTCAATAAAAAAAGTGTTTGTTATGGCACAACGATATGACAACACGTATGTACGTATTAATGCTGGCTTAAATGCAGGCGATGTTTTAATAGCTCAGATTGATAATAGCTCTGGTGCTAAAAGCGAGAAAACAAATACAGGTGTGCAAGGTGGTTTAGTGATTCCGGGGATACATGGTGGTGCAACTAGGGGCACTGGTTTTACAAGGCCACGGTAAGTCGTGTCAGTGGTAACGGGAGTTTCTTTATGAGTAAAAATACAATAATTAGTTTGTCTCGTGTAAGCAAAATATATTTTATGGGTGATACTGAGGTTCATGCCTTGCGGAGGGTAAGTTTTGATGTAGGTCACGGTGAGTTTATATCAATAATGGGTCCTTCTGGATCAGGAAAGTCGACTTGTATGAATATAATTGGATGCTTAGACAGGCCTACAAAAGGGTCTGTATCAATAAATGGCAGACTAACTGCAAAAATGAATGAAAAAGAACTGGCCCATTTGCGCAACAAAACAGTTGGCTTTGTTTTTCAGCACTATCATTTGTTACCTACTATGACTGTCCTAGAAAATGTTATGCTACCTTTGCGTTATCAGGGGCTTTCTATTTCAGCGCGAAAAAAAAGGGCTGAAGAGGCATTAGACATGGTCGGTCTTAGCGATCGTTTGGCACATAAATCAACAGAGCTTTCTGGTGGTCAAAAACAACGTGTAGCAATAGCTCGGGCTACAGCAACGCATCCTCAAATTATACTTGCAGATGAACCTACAGGGGCCCTTGATTCTGAAACAGGTAAAAATATAATGTCTTTGTTTAGAAAAATAAACAAAAGAGGCACAACTGTTGTTGTTATCACACATAATCAAGGCTTAGGCAACAGTGCTGATCGTTGTATAGAAATTTTTGATGGTAATATTACAAGTGATGGAAAGACGAATAAACAACTGGCACGTCATTTAAAGGTTGAAACTCGATTGAGGGGTGTCTAGGTATGTTTGAGGATATAGTTAATGCCTTGCAAAATTTTAAACAGAATAAAATACGAACGTTTTTATCTCTTCTTGGTATTATCATAGGTGTAGCTTCTGTAATAATAATTACAACACTAGGACAAAGTGCCACGGCAAACATTACAGCTACCTTCGGCGATAGTGGGCTCAATCAGTTAACAATTAGCAAAGGGTTTATGAGCCGGTTTGGTTCTGCACATAGCAACGTAAATTTTGACGAAGAATTTCGTGAATATCTTTGGGATGGGATTTTGGGGCTAAAAGCAATTTACTATACAAATAGCTTAAGCAGTAGGCTTCGGCTTCAAAATGGATCAGAAGCATCTGTAAATTCAACGGCTGTAGAATACGAATTTTTGGAAGCTTGTGGTGCATCGCTTGCAAGTGGGCAATGGTTTTCTATAAGTGATAATGTTATGGGTGCTCAAAAAATAATAGTAGGATCTGACATAGCAGAATCGTTATTTCCTGATGGAAATGGAGTTGGGGAAAATTTAATTTTAGATTCTGGGTCAACTACCTATGGTTTTACTGTTGTCGGGATACTTGAGGATAAAGATTCTGGAATGGTGTCTACCCAAAATGCTGCATATATACCACGTGGGTTTTATATGAAAAAAATTAAATCTAACCCTACAGCCCAACAAGTACTAGTTCACGTGTTTGATGAAGATAAAACATCAATAATTGCAGAAAACATTACTGCATGGGTAAATAATAAAACTGGATCAGAAAATGTTGTAAGTGTTCGGTCTATGGCATCTATGATCGAAAAAGTAGATGAAACCCTTGGCACTATAAGTCTCTTATTGGCAGGGATTGCTGGTATTTCCCTTTTGGTTGGTGGTATTGGTATTATGAATATTATGATTGTAACGGTTGTCGAGCGTCGCAAAGAAATTGGTATTCGTAAAGCCCTTGGGGCAACTCCTTTTGCAATTCGTAGTCAGTTTCTTGTTGAAGCCGCTGCAATTACGCTTTTAGGTGGTTTTTTGGGCATTGTTTTTGGAATTGCTTTGAGTGGAATAGCAACAAATATTTTAGGTTGGCGTTTTGATATTAAATGGGGTACCGTGCTTTTCAGCTTTGTTTTTAGCGCGTTTGTCGGTGTGTTTTTTGGCTTTAACCCTGCCGCACGGGCTGCAAAACTAGATCCTGTTATCGCTCTTGCGAGTGAATAGGTTTAACTCTTAAAATTCTTCTTTGCTAACAAGTGTATCGCCATCATAGATTAGTTTTATAGAAAATGGTTGTTTGTTATTGTCTAGTATTTTTTGTAAAAAAAATTTGTCTCCCTCCCAGATGGTCAGATCTAAAAGCTCGTCTTTTGAGACCCATTGTAAAGTTCCCTCATTGCATTCTTTTAGCTCTCCAGTAAAGGCAGTTGTTGTATACACAAAAATATATTCACTTTTGTGCTTTGTATTGATAAATGTTACTAATCCTCTGTATTTGTAGTTTTTAATATGCAGTCCAGTTTCTTCGAAAACTTCTCTAATAATACATTCTTCTGGTGTTTCACTATCTTTAATTTTCCCGCCAACTCCGATCCATTTTCCTTCATTTAAATCATGTTCTTTTTTATTACGATGAAGCATTAGGTATTTGTTATCTTTTTCTATATAACAGAGCGTTGTGTTTATCACTAAAGTATCCCTTAAAATATATTTTGTACAAGTTCTTTTATGTTTTGCACACAAAGGCAGTTGTTAGCGTGTTCAGGACAAATTACTGTTGTAAAACCTAGTGTTTGGGCCGCTTTTACGCGTTGCTTCAGTTTTGTGACGGGGCGAATTTCTCCTGCAAGACTAATTTCTCCTACAACAGCACTGCCAGCTTTTAGAGGCATATCTGTGCGTGCCGAATACAATGCAGCTGCCAGGCCAGCATCTACCGCACTTTCTGTAAGCCTAAACCCTCCGGCTACATTTATATAAATATCTTGATCGCTCAGTTTTATTCCAGCGCGTTTTTCTAGCACAGCAGCTATTCTACTTACGCGAGCAGTGTCAATTTTATCAGAGTATACGCGAGTAAAAGAAGCCTTTGCTGGTACTACAAGAGCTTGTACTTCTACCATAAAAACCCTACTGCCTTCAAAAACAGGAACAATTGCAATGCCAGCAGGAATAGTGCCTGTTCGTCGTGTTATAAATAAGGTCGATGGGTCTTCCACTACAGAAAGTCCTTTTTTGCTCATTGCAAACAAGCCTAGTTCATCAGTAGAACCAAAACGGTTTTTTAAAGATCGCAAAAAACGTATTTCATCACTATTTCTTTCAAATGAAATAACTGTATCAACCATATGCTCTAAGGATTTAGGCCCTGCTATGTTCCCTTCTTTTGTAATATGAGCGCTCATACATAAAACGGCATCTCGTTCTTTTACCCAGGATATAAGCTCGTGAGCACAATATTTTAATTGGTTTATAGTAGCGGGTACTAATCCAGCTTCGTGGCTGTAAACTGTTTGAATCGAATCTATAATAGCAATTATTGGGTTTATAGAGTTGAGCGCATCTTCAATGTCCTCAAGTTTTGTTGTGCATAAAATTTCGATGTTGGCACAGTTAAGTTCGAGCCGATCAGCACGCGCTCTTATTTGGTTTGCGCTTTCTTCACCGCTTACATATAAAACTCGTGCCTTTTTAGTAGCTACTGCTGCAAGGGTTTGTAATAAAAGAGTAGATTTTCCAATTCCAGGTTCGCCGCCAATAAGAACAGCTGATCTTTTCATGGCTCCACCACCAAGAACTCTATCAAATTCACTAATACCAGTTGAAATGCGAGTTCCTTCCATGGGGTCAATGTTTGCCAGAGGAATTGGTTTTGCTTTAGCTGAAAAAGCGCCCCTTGAGCCTGCGAATGCAGGTGAGTGAGAGTTTTTATCGAGCGTGCACTCTTGTAATGTATTCCATTCTCCGCATTTGGGACACCTTCCCATCCATCGAGGTTGGGTGTATTCACAATTTGAACATTTAAAAACAGTTTGAATTTTCTTTTTTGCCATTTTTAAAAACTACATGCTAATGGTGAAATTTTCAAGGCTATTAAGTTAAAATACATCTTGTTTGCAGTTATTAGTGACTTAATGCGTCAAAACCAGGTGTAGTGTCCTTTCCTTCAATTCTTAAAAATATTTGATTTGGTAAACAGGCAATCCAATCGCCATTTTTGCGAGCCGGGTGAAAAAAAAGACAGGTTTTGTTTGTACAAGGTGAGTCGGTAAAAAAAGCTTCGTTGTTTTTTATTGTTATCTTTGTGGCACCAAGTGGTCCATCAAAAGATAGGTTTTGATTGCTATTTAATGCATAAATGTAAGAACCCTCAGGAGTGTCAATAATTACCTGAGGGGTAGTATTGTTGTTTTCAAATACTAATAACACCGAAAAAACTATTGTAAAAACACAGATTGCAAAAATTAAAAAATCTAGCGGTTTTATAATTTTCAGTATGCTTTTGTTGCCTTTTAGCATTCAGGTTTATGCTCTGCAATGTCAATAGATTCAACTGATTTTATTATCCAGGAGTTACCACCAATGGTTTGGCCTTTGCCAATAATTGTTTTTCCTCCAAGAATGGTGGCGTTTGCATAAATAGTTACATCGTCTTTGATTGTAGGATGTCGTTTTTTTCCGCAAAGCTCTTTTTTAACGCTTAAAGCCCCAAGCGTGACTCCTTGATAGATTTTGACGTTATTACCAATAACAGTTGTCTCTCCAATAACAACACCTGTTCCATGATCAATAAAAAAACCTTCTCCAATTGTTGCTCCAGGATGAATATCAATACCTGTTTTCCCATGTATATACTCACTCATGATTCTGGGAATAAGAGGAAGTTCTTGTGAACATAAAAAATGTGCAATTCTATGTGTTAGAATTGCCTCAAGACCTGGATATGAAAGAATAACTTCTTCGATGCTTTTTGCAGCAGGATCACCATTTAAAGCAGCCTGGGCATCACTGATAAGAAGCGCTCGTATATGGGGAATCTCATTTATGAGGGAAAGCACTATTTTTTCTGCTTTTTCAAAACATTTTTCTTTGTTTTGTTTTTTATCTTTACAATAATACAAGAGTGCTTTTGTTGCTTCTTTTGTTAATGCTGACACTATTCTATGCACTCGTTCTCCCGTTAAATATTGCAGACTTTCACGATCCATTTGTTGGGCAGTCTTAAAACCAGGAAAAACTAAGCATTCTAAATCACTAAGTATTGAGGTAACAGCTTGTTTGTTTGGAAACGTTTCTGCCTCCGCAAGGTTCATACCGCCCAAAGTATTGTATGATGAAAGAATGTTTTTTATTAATGAATCAGTGCTTGCCATAATTTTTGCTCCTCATGTATTAGTTTTTATAACACTTAGAATATAGTCTGAAATAGTAGTAAAAGTCAATTTTATTTATATCTACCGTTGACAAAACAATTTGTGTTTAGTATAGTACGGAAACGTGTCTATAAATATTATGTAATATGTATTTTGTGCCTTTGTAGCTCAGTCGGTAGAGCGCAACCATGGTAAGGTTGAGGTCTGCGGTTCGATTCCGCACGGAGGCTCAGTATTGTTGAACAGATATATTCTAAGTTATTATGACAGCTTGAAAAGAAGCTGTCTATGGGGGTTTATTATGGCAAAAAAAGGTGCAACAGAGATTATTGCACTCCAATGTGCTGAATGCAAGCGTAAAAATTATACTACTTATAAAAACCGCAAAAACATTCAAGGAAAGCTTGAGTTAAGTAAGTATTGTCCGTTTTGTCGTAAGCATATTTTGCATAAAGAAACAAAAGTAAAATAAAAAGGGTTATTGCTATAGGTATGTTATTACCTATGGTTTTATATATAGTGAAATGCCAAAAGGGTTTCATAGGCCAGTAGCTCTAATGGTAGAGCGTCGGTCTCCAAAACCGAATGTTGCGAGTTCGAGTCTTGCCTGGCCTGTATCTTATAATAGTGGGATTAGATAATGAAGAAAATCGTCCAGTTTTGCAAAGAGTCAATAGCAGAGCTTAAGAAAGTTGTTTGGCCGTCACGAGAAGAGGTTGGTCAAGCTACAAAGGTTGTTTTAATTTCGACCGCCGTTATGGCTGTTATTCTTGGGTTAATGGATTTCCTTTTTACAAAAGGTATGACAATTATTTTTTAGGAAGTATAGATGGCAAAAGGCTGGTATATACTCAGTGTTTACACCGGGCATGAAAATAAAGTAGAACGCACAATTCATATGATGTTGGATCTAGGTGAGTTATCAAGGGAAGTTGTGCTTGATGTAAAGGTTCCGGTGGAAGATGTTGTTGAAGTTAAAAATGGTAAAAAGCGCACTGTAACAAAAAAATTTCTCCCTGGATATATTATGATAGAGCTTGATTTGCCAGACATTGGATGGAAGGCAACTTGTTCGGCAATTCGTCGTATTAAGGGTGCTACAGCTTTTGTTGGTACAAATCCTAACCAGAGGCCTCGTCCTATTTCAAACGATGAAGCTGTTTCTTTATTACAAAAATCAGGTGATATCAAAGGTGAAAAACCAGTTCGAATGACCCAGTCTTTTTCTATTGGTGAGCAAGTTAAAATTATTGACGGGCCGTTTGCTTCGTTTGCTGGTTCAATAGAAGAAGTTAATGAAGAAAAAGGTAAGTTGAAAGTAATAGTTGGTATATTTGGTCGTGCAACACCTGTTGAAGTTGATTTGTTGCAAGTTGAAAAAGTTTAATTATTGCAAATAGTAGAGATTTGAATTCAGGATGATGCCTTAAAGGCTTTGTTCTGCTTTTTGTATGTTTGGGAGGCATTTGGTCCGTTGGATTGAAAAATGCCGTTACGCAAGCCTTTTTATGGTTTGCAATACCAAGTTAGGAGTAATATATGGCTAAAAAAAAGGTAATGACTGTAATAAAACTGCAGTGTCCTGCCGGAAAGGCAACACCAGCTCCATCAATTGGTCCTGCATTGGGTCCGCATGGTGTATCTGCCCCTCAGTTTGTGCAACAGTTTAATGACCGCACTAAGTCTATGGAAGCAGGATTAATCATTCCTGTTATTATCACTGTTTATCAGGATCGATCGTACACGTTTGAGTTAAAAACACCGCCTGCAGCTGTTTTAATTAAAAAAGCAATTGGATTAAAGAAAGGGTCTGCTAATCCTTTGGTGGAAAAAGTAGGTAGGATTACTAAAGCCCAGATCGAAGAAATTGCTACAACAAAAATGCCTGATATTACTGCAAATGATATTGAAGCAGCAAAAAAAATTATTGCTGGTACTGCGCGCAGTATGGGTGTAGAGGTGGTACGATAAAATGAAACGAGGGAAAAAATATTGTGAATCACTAACAAAGTATGATTCTACAGCTGTGTATGGTCTGAGTAAAGCGTGTGAGTTAGTTAAAGAAATTAAATATGCAAAGTTTGATGAAACTGTTGAGTTGCACGTAAAACTTCGACTTGGTAAAAGTCAATCTGTTCGGGACACATTGGTTTTCCCCCATCAGTTTAAAGGGGAGAAGAAAGTTCTAGTTTTTTGTCAAGAAGATAGGGTTAAAGAAGCTTTAGACGCTGGAGCAGCTTTCGCAGGCTCTCAAGAGTATATCGATAAAGTAAAGGGTGGTTGGCTCGATTTTGATGTTGCAGTTGCAACTCCTGATATGATGAAAGATGTAGGTCGTCTTGGTATGATTCTTGGTCGTCGTGGTTTGATGCCTAATCCTAAAACAGGAACTGTAACTAAGGATATACAGGCGGCTATTGGAGAGTTGAAGCGTGGTCGTGTAGAGTTTCGCACTGATAAAACAGGTGTAATACATTTGGCTGTTGGCAAGGTGTCTATGGATGCTGCAAAAATTGCAGAGAATATAAAAGTTCTTATGACTGAAGTTGAGCGAAAAAGACCTGCCGATGCAAAGGCTGGTTATATTCAATCTGTTTTTGTAAGCTCCACAATGGGACCGAGTGTACGGATTGATTATAAGGAGGCTGAGTAATGGGTATTAAGGCAAAACGTTTACAGCCGGCAAAGGTTGAAGCAATTTCAGAAGCAAAAACTTTGCTTGAAAGTTATAGTGATTATATTTTTACAAACTATAGAGGGCTTACAGTAGAGCAAATTACAGCATTGCGTGGTAAGCTTAGAGAAAAAGATGCTGCTTTTAAGGTTTTGAAAAACAGCCTAGCTCGTATTGCGTTTACTGATATGAAAATTGATAATGTTGCAGAATATCTGACAGGTCCTACTGCTATTGCGTTAGGCAAACAAGATATGAATGAAATTGCAAAAATTCTTGTTGATTTTCAAAAGGTTGCACCTACTTTAGAACTTAAGGCTGGGTTAATTGATAATGAGATTTATGATCAGTCAAAGCTTTTAGAGTATTCTAAATTGCCTGGACGCCAGCAGCTTTTGGCTATGATTGCTATGACCATAAATGCTCCTGTGCAAAAACTTGCAGCAACATTGCAAGCTGCTGTTGACAAGCAAAAAGAAGAGGGCGTTGCAGATACAGGTATATTATTAGCTGATGGGGCTCCTGCAAAAGAAGCTGAGCCTGCTAAAGAAGAGGCTCCTGCTAAAGAAGATGCTCCTGCTAAAGAAGATGCTCCTGTTAAAGAAGAGGCTCCTGCTAAAGAAGCTAAGGTAGAAGAAAAAACAGTGGCTCAAAAAAAAGATGTAAAAGCAGACGCGTCCTCGAAAGATGAGGCAAAGGAAACTGCTTCAAAAGAAGAAGCTTAAAAAGTGAATTAAACACCTCAGGCTTCATTGCTGTCGTCCTGTTGTGTTCCAAAAAATATTTATACTTATAGGAGAAGATAATATGGCAGCTCTTACACAAGATCAGATTTTAGATGCAATTGCATCAATGACAGTTTTGGAAGCTTCCGAGTTAGTTAAAGCTATGGAAGAAAAGTTCGGAGTTACTGCAGCTGCGCCTGTTATGGTAGCAGGTGCTGCAGCTAATGGTGAAGCAGAGGAAGAGCAAACAGAGTTTGACGTAATACTCGAAGCTTTTGGTGATAAGAAAATAGCAGTTATAAAAGCTGTTCGTGCGGCAACAGGGCTTGGTCTTAAGGATGCAAAGGAGCTTGTTGAAGGTGCACCAAAAACAGTAAAAGAGGCAATTTCTAAAGAAGATGCAGCAAAAATTAAAGAAGATATTGAAGAAGCTGGCGGAAAAGTCACTGTTAAATAACTTCAGTTTTAAAAGTTATCGCAGAGTTTTTTTTGCTCTGTAATACTCAGTTTTTAATACAACGCTATCCGGTGTTTGATTGCCGGGTAGCTTTACCTGTCTAAGCAGGTGGTTAAAAGTATTGTCTGTTTATAATGATGTAGTACATAATCGGCCTTTTGTGCTGAGCAGGGTTTCTGCTTGTAGCAAAAGAACCCGAAAGAAATAATATAGGGGTGTTTTATGTTCGCAAGAAGCCGGACTGTTAATCGTCAGTATGTTGGTAAAAACATTCATGAATTCATGGAGTTACCCAGTCTTATTGATATTCAAACAGCATCATATGATATGTTTCTCCAAAAGAACAATTTGGAGGGTGGGTCCCGTAAATTTCAAGGTCTTGAAGAAGTTTTTCAATCCGCATTTCCCATAAAAAGTCCTGGTGAGGATATGACCCTTGAGTATGAATTTTATGAACTTGATGAAGAAAACATTAAGTTTACAGAGTTAGAGTGCAAGCAAAAAGGCTTGTCCTATGCTGTTCCACTCAAGGCTCGTGTCAATTTGGTTTTTCAGGAAACGGGTGAAATCCGACAAAAAGATATTTATATGGGTGATGTTCCTCTCATGACAGAGCGGGGTACATTTATTATAAATGGTGCTGAGCGTGTTGTTGTTTCACAAATTCACCGTTCTCCAGGTGTAATTTTTAATAATGATAAGGGTGTTCACACCAGTCGCATTATTCCCTATCGCGGGTCTTGGCTGGAGTTTGAAATTGATCAAAAAAAAGAACTTATCTATGCAAAAATAGATAGGAAAAAGAAAATTTTGGGAACTATTTTTCTTCGTGCGCTTGGGTATGGTACTCGTGAAGAAATAATTCAAGCTTTTTATGATATTGAAAAAATTACAGTTAAGGATACTCCTGATTTTCGAGAAGAACTTGTGGGAAACGTTTTTGCCAGTTCGGTTAAGGTAAAAGTTCCTGATTCTGACGAGTTAAAAACTGTTTTTCGTGCTGGACAAAAAGTTCATCCTCATGATGTTGATGAATTGTTTACATTCCCAGAAATAAAAATGCTTGAAGTTATTAAATTTGAAGGTGATAGTTCCTTAAATTCTTATATGATTATTAATTGCTTTGAGCGTGAGGAGATACGGTTTGCGAAAGAGGGAGCTTCTTCTGAGGAGCCTACTTTTGAAGATTCTCTTTCAGCTGTTTACTCTGTGCTTATGCCGGGGGAGCCTATAACTTTAGAAGCTGCTGAAAAAGACTTGGACTCAATGTTTTTCAAGTTGCGCCGCTATGATTTGGGTCGTGTTGGTCGGTATAAGCTTAATAAAAAATTCGACTATGAAACCCCTTACGAAGAACACACGCTCGTAAAAGCAGATGTTATCGCTACAATGAAACATCTTATAAAAGTGTATGTTGGCGATGAAAACATAGATGATATTGATCATCTTGGTAATCGTCGAATTCGTTCTGTTGGGGAACTTATGACAAACCAGTTAAAAACTGCGTTTAGTCGCATGGAGCGTATTGCCAAAGAACGGATGGGGTTAAAAGAAACAGAAACTATGAAGCCTCAGGATTTAATTTCAATTAAACCCTTGGTAGCATCAATAAAAGAGTTTTTTGGCTCATCTCAACTGTCCCAATTTATGGATCAAGTTAACCCTCTTGCAGAGCTTACGCATAAAAGGCGATTAAATGCATTGGGTCCTGGTGGTTTATCTAGAGATCGCGCAGGCTTTGAAGTTCGTGACGTTCACTACACTCATTATGGGCGAATGTGTCCGATAGAAACTCCTGAAGGTCCAAATATTGGTCTTATTGTTTCTCTTGCTATTTATGCACGTGTTAATGATTACGGCTTTCTAGAATCACCTTTTGCCAAGGTAGTTGATGGAAAAGCAACACAAAATGTTGAATATTTGTCTGCAATGGATGAAGATAAGTTTTTTATCGGGCAAGTAACCGAAGGTCTTAAAGAGGATGGGTCTTTTCCAACTGAATTAATTCCTTGTCGTCGGTATGGTGATTATACTTCTCGTCATCCTGAAGATGTTCAATATATTGATGTTTCTCCTAAGCAGGTTATATCTGTTTCGGCATCGCTTATTCCTTTTCTAGAACACGATGATGCTAACCGAGCTCTTATGGGATGCAATATGCAACGACAAGCTGTTCCGCTTTTATACCCCGAGCCACCACGTGTTGGTACGGGCATGGAAAAAAAATGTGCATATGATTCAGGCGTTCTTATTAAAGCACGAAATGATGGTACGGTTATAAGGGTTACTTCAGAGGAAATTCGTGTTCAGTCTAAAAAACATAAAGACGATGAATATGATTCCTACACATTGTTAAAATATCAAAGAACTAACCAGGATACATGTTATCATCAACGTCCTGTTGTTCAGGTGGGTGAGACAGTTAAGGCCGGAACAGTTCTTGCTGATGGCCCAGCAACATTTAATGGTGAGCTTGCTTTAGGTCGAAACCTTCTTGTAGGCTTTGTGCCGTGGAATGGGTATAACTATGAAGATGCTGTGTTGATTTCTAAGCGTGTTGTTAAAGAAGATATGTATACTTCTATTCATATTAAGGAATTTAATATTGAAATACGTGAGACAAAGTTAGGCCCAGAAAAAATAACGAGAGATATTCCTAACACAAGTGAAAAAACGCTTGATAATCTAGATGGTGAAGGTGTTATTCGCATTGGAGCTAAGGTGAGGAGTGGAGAGATACTTGTTGGTAAGGTTACTCCTAAATCTGAAACTGAAACAACGCCTGAGTTTAAGCTTTTAAACTCAATTTTTGGTGAAAAAGCTAAAGAAGTAAGAGACTCTTCCTTGCGCGTTCCGCATGGTATAGAAGGCACCATTATTGATGTTCAACGATTACGTAGGGCAGAAGGGGACGATCTTAATCCTGGTGTAGATGAAGTTGTAAAGGTTCTTATTGCTACAAAACGAAAGTTGCGTGAAGGCGATAAGATGGCCGGTCGGCATGGTAATAAGGGTATTGTAGCTCGTATTTTGCCAGAAGAAGATATGCCATATCTTGATGATGGTACACCTCTTGATATTTGTCTTAATCCTCTTGGAGTCCCTTCTCGAATGAATATTGGTCAGATTCTTGAATCAGAATTAGGAATGGCTGGTTTATCATTAGGTGAATGGTATGAATGCCCTGTGTTTCAGTCCCCATCGAATGAACAAATTGAAAAAAAACTTGTAAAGGCAGGTTGGAAAGAAAGTTGTACGACTGTTTTGCGTGATGGGCGTACAGGAGAGCCGTTTCAAAACGAGGTATTTGTAGGGGTGATTTATTATCTAAAACTACATCACCTCGTAGATGATAAAATGCATGCTCGATCTACAGGCCCATATTCACTTGTTACTCAGCAACCTCTTGGTGGTAAAGCTCAGTTTGGTGGGCAGCGTTTAGGAGAAATGGAAGTTTGGGCATTAGAAGCGTATGGAGCTGCTAATACACTGCAGGAATTTCTTACAATCAAGTCAGATGATATGAATGGTCGAACGAAGATATATGAATCGATAGTTAAAGGCGAGCCTTCTGCAGCTGCAGGTGTGCCTGAATCGTTTAACGTACTTGTACAAGAGCTTCGTGGTCTTGGTCTAGATTTTACAATTTATGATGCAAAGGGAAAACAAATTCCACTAACTGAACGAGATGAAGAACTTATTGCTAAAAAAAGCTCTAGTTTCTAATTGTATTGTAAAGTATTTGATCGTTAAATTAGGAGAAAATTAATGAAAGAAATCCAGGAATTCGATAGCCTTAAAATTAAATTAGCGTCCCCGGAGACTATTAAAGCTTGGTCATATGGTGAAGTTAAAAAGCCTGAAACTATAAATTATCGTACGCTGAGACCAGAAAAAGATGGTCTTTTTTGTGAGCGCATTTTTGGAACTACCAAAGAATGGGAATGTTATTGTGGTAAATTCAAATCTATCCGTTATAAGGGCGTAATTTGTGATCGCTGTGGTGTAGAAGTTACTCATTTTAAAGTTCGTCGCGAGCGCATGGGGCATATAGAATTAGCTGCTCCTGTTTCGCATATTTGGTATTATCGTTCTGTGCCAAGTCGCATGGGGTTATTGCTTGATCTTCAAGTGGCCGCATTACGCTCTGTATTATATTATGAAAAATTTATTGTTATTGACGAAGGCGATACAGATCTTAAAAAAATGCAGTTGTTAACAGAAGATGAGTATTTGGAAGCAGAAGAACGTTATGGTTCTGCATTTTCGGCTGGAATGGGAGCTGAGGCTATTAAAACATTGCTTGAAAACCTAAATTTAGACGAGCTTGCAGCAGGTTTACGTGCTAAAATGATTGAAAAAGGCGCTAAATCAGACAATCGATTATTAAAACGTATTGGAATTGTAGAAGATTTTAGAAGTTCTGAAAACAAATGTGCATGGATGATTATGGATATTGTGCCAGTTATACCACCCGATTTAAGGCCTATGGTTCAATTGGATGGTGGTCGGTTTGCAACATCCGATTTAAACGATTTATACCGTCGTGTTATTAATCGTAATAATCGTTTAAAAAGACTTATGCAGTTAAATGCACCTGATATTATTATACGTAACGAAAAACGCATGTTACAAGAAGCCGTTGACTCTCTCTTTGACAACTCAAAAAGAAAGCGCGTTGTAAAAGGTGCTTCAAATCGTCCGCTTAAATCTATTTCAGATTTGCTAAAGGGTAAGCAGGGGCGTTTTAGACAAAACTTGCTTGGTAAACGTGTAGATTATTCTGGGCGTTCTGTAATTTGTGTTGGTCCTGACTTGAAAATGTGGCAATGTGGTGTTCCTACAAAAATGGCTCTTGAATTGTTTAAGCCTTTTATTATGAAAAAACTGGTTGATAAAGAAGTTGTCTTTAACATTAAAAAAGCAAAGATGCTGGTAGAACAAGAGTCGCCAGAAGTATTTGGGGTTTTAGACGAGGTTGTTAGAGAGCATCCTGTTATGTTAAACCGTGCTCCAACATTGCACCGTCTTGGTATCCAAGCTTTTGAACCTGTTTTAGTAGAAGGAAAGGCCATTCGTTTGCATCCACTAGTATGTCAAGCTTTTAATGCTGACTTTGACGGTGATCAAATGGCTATTCACTTGCCACTTACGCAAGCTGCTCAAACGGAATGTTGGAATCTCATGCTTTCAGCCCGAAACCTTCTTGATCCGGCAAATGGAAAAACAATTGTTTCTCCTCATCAGGATATGGTTCTTGGAATTTACTATTTAACAAAGGTAAAGCCTGGTGCAAAAGGTACAGGCAAGCGCTACTCTTCTTGTAGCGAAGCATTGTTAGCGGCAGATTCTAACTATCTTGATTGGCAAGCATTAATAAAAGCGCCAGTTGCAAAAGCTCCTTTTAATGGTGAGCTTATAGAAACAACTGCTGGACGAATACGTTTTAACGAAGCTATGCCTGATGATGTCAAATATCGCAATCAATTAATGGATGATAAAGAACTAAAAAATATGATTGAACAGGTCCTTAAAGCAAAGGGTGCTTGGCTAACAGTTCAGATGCTCGATGCGATTAAGGATATTGGTTATCAAATGGCAACTCTCTTTGGTGCAACAATTTCTATGAAAGATATTATTGTGCCTGTTGAGAAAAAAGAAGTTGTAGCACGGGCTAATCAAGAGGTTAAATCAATATTAAAACAGTACCAGCAAGGTGTTATAACTGGAGATGAGCGCTATAATAGAGTTATTGAAGTATGGTCTAAGGCAAATGAAGAAATTACAAACGTAATGATGGATAATCTTGCTGAAGACAAAGATGGCTTTAATTCTATTTATATGATGGCAACCTCAGGGGCGCGGGGGTCTAGAAAACAGATTTCACAGCTTGCAGCTATGCGAGGGCTCATGGCTAAGCCTAATGGTGAAATTATTGAGCTTCCAATTCGTTCTAACTTTAAAGAAGGCTTGTCAGTAATAGAATTCTTTATTTCAACTAATGGTGCGAGAAAAGGCTTGTCAGATACTGCTCTTAAAACGGCCGATGCTGGGTATATGACTCGGCGATTGGTTGATGTTGCTCAAGATGTTGTTATCAATGAAGATGATTGTGGTACAATTAATGGAATTGAATATGAAGCAATTAAAGACGGTGATGATGTAATAGAAGCTTTGCAAGATCGTATTGTTGGGCGTTATACTTTAGAGCAAGTTGTACATCCTGTAACAGGCAAAGAAATCTGTCCTGTTAATGAATATGTTACAGACGAATTGGCAGAAGAAATTGACGAAGCTGGTGTAGAATCTGTAAAACTAAGAACTGTTCTTACGTGTGAAGCTCGTCATGGAGTGTGTAGAAAGTGTTATGGCCGCAATCTTGCTCATAATAAGATTGTTGATATTGGTGAGGCTGTTGGTATTATTGCCGCTCAGTCAATTGGGCAGCCAGGAACACAGCTTACCATGCGTACTTTCCATGTTGGGGGTACAGCTTCGAAGACTACAGAAGAAAACCGTATTGTTATGAAGCATCCTGTGATTATTAATTCAATTACTGGAACACGTGTTGATCTTGAAGATGGCAAGCAATTGTTTACCCGTAAAGGTCTTATGGAGGTAAGTAATGTAGTAGCAGAACATTCTATACCAGCTGGATCAACGCTGTCTGTCGAAGATGGTGGACGTGTTTTACCTGAAACAGAATTATATATAAAGGGTGAAAAGAAAACGCTTGCTGAAGCAACAGGTACTGTTGTTATTCGAGATAAAAAAATTTATATTGTTAGCAGCGACTTAAAGGTTGAGGTTCAAAACGGATCGACTATACAGGTTGCAGAAGGCGATTATGTAGCAGCTAGTCAAACAATTGCAACCTTTGATCCTTACGTTGATCCTATAATAGCAGAAGTATCAGGGTACATTCACTACGAAGATATTATCCCAGGTTCAACCCTTGTTGAGTCAGTTGATGAGGATACTGGTAATGTTGAAAAGAAAATCACAGACTTGCATCTTGATACGAAACAACCACGAGTTCAAATTACAGACGAGGCTGGTAATGAGTTGGGTGGCTATTATTTACCTTCTGGAGCTGTGTTGGCTGTTGAGGATAACACACAAGTTACGGCTGGTGAGGTTCTCGCAAAAACAACAAAAGAATCTTCAAAGACAGATGATATTACCGGCGGGTTGCCTCGAGTATCAGAGTTATTTGAAGCTCGAAAACCTAAAAATCTTACAGTGCTTTCTCAGATTACTGGGATAGTACAATTTAAAGGTGTAACAAAGGGAAAGCGAGTAGTAGTTGTTGAAGATAAATATGGAAAGGCTTTTGATCATCTTGTTCCAATGACAAAAAAATTGCTTGTTAGAGATGGCGATAAGGTTCATGCTGGAGAACCATTATGTGATGGTTCTAGAGACCCGCATGATATTTTGGAGATTTTGGGTGAAAATGCACTGCAAAATTATCTTATGGATGAAATTCAGTCAGTGTATCGTATGCAAGGGGTTAATATTAATGATAAGCATATAGGTATTATCGTTCGGCAAATGCTTAGAAAGGTAGAAATAGTCGCTGTTGGTGATACACGGTTTATTTATGGTCAGCAAGTTGATAAATACAAATTTCATGAAGAAAATGATCGAGTTATCGCTGAAGGTGGACAGCCAAGTGTTGGGTGCCCAATGTTCCAAGGGATTACCAAGGCTTCATTAAACATTGATTCCTTTATGTCAGCTGCTTCGTTCCAAGAAACAACACGTGTGCTTACAAATGCTGCAATTGCTGGAGAAACCGATTATCTTCGAGGCTTAAAAGAAAATGTTATTATAGGACATATTATTCCTGCAGGTACTGGAATTAAAGACTATCGTAATGTGAAACTTTTTGACCAAAATACAGCTGATCTAGATATTCAAATGGAAGAGATTATAGAGCGTAGAAATCAAGAAAAGGTCTTAGGTACGCAGGTTGATGAAGTTTCATATGATACCGAGTCAGATTAATAGATATAATAAGTGATATGT